>NZ_ABOX02000060.1 GCF_000172555.1 Pedosphaera parvula Ellin514 | reverse complement strand
AACGCCGCCTCAAACCAAAAGCACCCTGCAGCCAATGACTAATGAATTTCTTCGCCCCACAGTCATAATTTTTCAGCGTCCACTTTCATAAAACTTTTTACCCTCTTTGATTCAGTTTCCTTTCCCCATTTCGGAAATTAATTTTGGCATTCGGTATAGAATGGTACTTTGGATAAAGGCTTCCACTTAAAAGTATGAGGCATCAATTACCTTCCTCCCATTTTTTGGAAAGGATGAATTATATCTGGCGCCGGAAGACCGTGTTTATCGCAGTGCTCTCAATCGCCGCCATAGCCTTGCACCTGGTGCTTCGGTTTGGATTCCACACGGGCAGGAACATTCATGAGATTCCACTTTGGACCGCGTTGGTCCTGGGTGGACTTCCGCTGCTTTATGAATTGGGGAAGAAATTGTTGAATCGTGAGTTTGGCTCCGATCTGCTGGCGGGAATTTCCATTGTAACCTCCATAGTATTGGGCGAGTACCTGGCGGGAACGCTGGTTGTGTTGATGCTTTCAGGCGGAGAGGCCCTGGAAAATTATGCCGTGCAGAGCGCCTCCTCAGTGCTTCGTGCCCTGGCCAAACGCATGCCATCTGTGGCTCACCGAAAGTCGAATGGCAAGGTGGTGGATGTGAAACTTGATGAAGTTTCGGTGGAGGACACCCTGATCCTCTTTCCACATGATATTTGCCCGGTGGATGGATTGGTGATTGAAGGGCATGGGGAGATGGATGAATCCTTTCTCACAGGCGAACCGTTCAAGATCGAGAAGGCGCCGGGTTCGATGGTGATTTCCGGCGCGATCAATGGGGATTCAGCCTTGACTATTCGTGCCATCAAACGCGCGGTGGATTCGCGTTACGCCAAGATCATGGAAGTCATGCGCTCGTCCGAAGAGAATCGGCCGCGAATGCGACGTTTAGGCGACCAATTGGGCGCTTTTTATACTCCGTTCGCAATTGCGGTGGCACTTGTTGCCTGGTTTTCCACCGGCGAGGTGGTGCGTTTTCTTGCAGTATTGGTGGTTGCAACGCCTTGTCCGTTGATCATTGCCATACCCGTTGCCATCATTGGTTCGATCTCACTCTGTGCCCGGCGCGGCATCATCATTAAAAACCCGGTTGTCCTTGAGCAAATCCAAAGATGCAGAGTGGTGATCTTTGATAAAACAGGAACGCTGACCTATGGAGAGCCGAAGCTCACTGAACAAATGACGGCCCCCGGTTTTTCTCCAACGGAAGTGCTCGCGCTGGCGGCCAGCCTGGAGCGATATTCAAAGCATCCGCTGGCCAGCGCGGTTTTAGCTGCAGCGAAGAAGGCTGGCGTCAGACAACTGGAAGCGGCGGAGATCAGTGAACCTCCGGGGCAGGGACTGCGTGGGACGGTTTCCGGCCATCAGGTTCAAATCACCAGTCGCGGCAAGCTGGTCAGGCAAAAGGTTGCCGGACCGGAGCATCTTCCTGGAATCACCAGCGGGCTGGAGTGCATGGTCGTTATCGATGGAACCTATGCCGCCACCTTTCGCTTTCATGATGCGCCACGGGAGGAGAGTGTTTCTTTCATTGGGCATCTTGCGCCGAAGCATCATTTCAAGCGAATCATGCTGCTTTCCGGCGACCGCAAATCCGAAGTTGAGTACCTTGCCAAAGAGGTTGGCATTACTGAAATCCATGCAGAGAAGAACCCGGAGGAAAAGCTCGCCATTGTCCGTGGCGAAACGGCTCTCGCCAAAACCTTGTACGTAGGAGATGGCATCAACGATGCGCCGGCAATAATGGCGGCCACCGTGGGTGTGGCCATTGGTCAAAACAGCGACATCACCGCGGAGGCGGCGGGAGCTGTCATCATGGAAGGGGCGCTCAAGCGGGTGGATGAACTGATGCACATCAGTCATCGCATGCGGACAATTGCACTTCAAAGCGCGATGGGAGGAATGGCGTTGAGTGTCATAGGAATGATCTTCGCCGGGATGGGATATTTAGTTCCGGTGGAGGGAGCGATTGTTCAGGAAATCATTGATGTGCTGGCGGTGCTTAATGCGCTGCGGGCTGCGTGGCGGCCGAAACAGTTGACGGATTTTGATACATGACTAACCCAAATGACCGTCACGTAAGCAAGGCACATAGAGGGGGCACTGCTGTCAGTAGAGCAATACCCAGTTCTACTGTTCCCCTTCAGATTCGGCTTTATCCAGAGTGAGAGAGACATTTCCGACGGTCAGGAAGCTCCCGGAAAATCCTTCACGGTTGTTGCCAGCGCGCGATGTTTACAAGTTGATCTCAACAGACTCCTCCTTCTGGAAAATTGGCAAGGGCTTCTGAATTCGGAGAGGTTGATGGGAATGAAAAAGCAGGTTGCTGAAGGGTTTGGAGTGGAGGGGCTTCGGTGGATTATGGGCAAAAATGGGCAAATATGGAATGATTTGCAAAATGGGGTTGGGCTGTTACTTTGGATGATGCCTGACGGGCCCATTACTATGAGTAAATCTGAGCGGATGGTTGACTTGAAGCCGAATCATGTAGCAAAAATGCAGGATAAGCAGAACGAACGCGACCACCGGGAATTGCGGATTGATAAGGTGGGGGTGCGCGGGCTGCGGTTTCCGATTCAGATTCGCGACAAGGCGCATGTGTTGCAAAACACGGTGGCGACGATCGGGATGTATGTGGATTTGCCGAAGGAGTTCAAGGGGACGCACATGAGCCGGTTCATTGAGGTGCTCAATGCACATGGCAACGTGGTGCATGTGGAGAACATCACGGAGATTTTGCACGCGATGCAGAAGAAGTTGCATGCGGACACAGCGCACCTGGAGATGGAGTTCCCGTTTTTTCTGACGAAGAAGGCGCCGGTGTCGGGGATGGAGGGTTTGATGGATTACACCGCGCGGTTCGATGCGACGGCGAGTGGAAAAGAAATTGATTTCGTGTTGACGGTGATGGCAGCTGTGACGACGTTATGTCCCTGCTCGAAAGCGATCAGTCAATATAGCGCGCATAATCAACGGGGAACGGTGACAGTGAAAATTCGATCGAAGCAGGCGATATGGATTGAGGATTTGATCGCGTTGGTGGAGAGTTGCGCGAGTTCGGAGTTGTATTCGCTGTTGAAGAGGCAGGATGAGAAGGCGGTTACTGAGCGGGCGTATGAGAACCCGGTTTTTGTGGAAGATTTGGTGCGAAATGTGGCATTAAAGCTGAATGCGCACCAGGATGTGACGTGGTATAAAGTGGAGGCTGAAAATTATGAAAGCATCCATAATCACAACGCATATGCCTGCATAGAAAAGGGTTAAGTTGGCGGTTTAGCTCCTGAAGGCTGGACAAAGGGCGTGAATGGGGGTAGAAGCTCCCGAAAATTGTTAAACATTTTTGTGGCATATTTGTTTTCCTTTGCTACATTCGCGCACTCTCGATTGGATTGTGGCTCCATCAGAAGAGGCACAATAATGCAGAATTGTTAACGGATTTGTGACAACAAATAAGAAGATAGTGAAGAAAGAACCCACCGGAAGTAAGTCGGTGCGCTCCGCCACGGCTGCGTCCATCCTTGGGCTGCCATCGGAGAAAGCAAAAAAGAACGGCGAAGCCAAAATCAAGCCTGAATGGGCTGGTTATTATCAGAATTTGCTGGAATTGAGGGAGCAACTGCTTAAGCAGATGAGCGGGCTGGCAAAAGAATCCGCCCAGGAACTGGCCGGATACAGCCTGCATATGGCGGATTCCGGCACGGATAATTTTGATCGTGATTTCGCATTGAGCCTCCTATCTTCTGATCAGGATGCCATTTACGAAATTGAAGAAGCGTTGAAGCGGATTGAGAAGAATACGTATGGCGTTTGTGAATTGACGGGCAAGCCGATTCCAAAGGCCCGCCTGGAAGCAATTCCCTGGACACGGTTCACGGTTCAGGCTCAAGCGCAGTTGGAGAAGGAAGGCGCTTTGCGTCAACGTCGTTTGGGAGCATTGGGCACGGTGGATAATGCCGGTTCCAATGAAGTGGAAGACGATGATGAACCAGAAGAAAAGCCAGCGAAGGAAAAGGAATAATTTATGGCAAGAGAAACCGTTACGATTGAATGTACAGAGGCACGTAAGGAAGGCAAATCACCTTCCCGTTACATGACCAGCAGGAATAAGAAATTGAAGCCGGAAAAGATCGAGATCAAGAAGTATAATCCCTTCCTGCGTCGTCACACGGTGCACCGGGAAATTAAGTAAAGCATATGCCACGCAAAACTCATACGGATAAGGAAAAACGTGGTGGTCGCGGAAGAAGCGCCACCGGCGAGATGCGCACACCGAGGCCGAAGCCGAAAATCGACTTCACCATCGACGCACTCGATTTCAAGAATACCAATCTGCTCAAGCAGTTTGTGACCGACCAGGGTCGTATCCTTCCTCGTAAATACACTGGTCTGCCTGCCCATTATCAACGTCAGCTGAACCGCTCGATCAAGCGGGCCCGGCAGATGTTGCTGATGAAGTAAAACTTTCTCCCCGCACGACCTGCGGGGAGTTTTCTTGAAAACGTAATGCAAACGATTTGCAATTACGGTTGGAAAGGATGAGTTTTAGAAGTGAAGCCGCTGCGCCTATACCGAATGCCAAAATTAATTTCCGAAATGGAGAAAAGAACCGGAATGAAAGAAGGCAATAAGCCTGATGAAAGTGGAGACTGAAAAGGCGATGGCTTGGGGCAGGAAGAACTTCGTTAGTCGTTGGGTGCAGGGTGCTTTTGATTTGAGGCGGCGTTGTCGGCCTGGTCGCTATCTAGGGATAGCGCCTGCGGCCTCCGCCTTGCCTCAAACCAAAATCCCTCCTGCCATTCGGAAATTTCTTTCGGCATTCGGTATAACCTGGATGCTCCTTGGTTTATTGCTGATGGCGCACGTGCCCGATGCATCAGCACAAGGGAAGAAATTAAAGGTTTTGACCAGTTTTCTGCCGATCTATTGCTTCACAGTGAATGTGGCTGGTGATCTGGCAGAGGTGGAAAATCTTCTGCCTGCGGGAGCTGACCCGCATGACTTCCAGTTTTCGCCGCGTGAGGTTAAGAAGTTGGCTGGGGCGGACATGATCGTGGTGAATGGGTTGCAGTTGGAAGCATGGCTCGACAAGCTGATACATTCGGCGGAGCGGCCGAAAATTATCGTGGAGGCGGCTGCGGGATTGAAGTCAGAACTGATTTTTGGAGCATTTGAAAAGGAAGGTAATTATCGATCCAGCGAGACAAAGGAGGATGGTGCGATTCCCAATCCTCATATTTGGCTTGATCCAAAATTAGCAGAACACGAGGTTACCAATATTCTTGAGGCGTTGATTAAAGCTGATCCCGCCAATTCGGAGGGATATACTCGCAACGCGAGGGCCTACATTGCGAAATTAGAGGAATTGAACGGTCGATTGGAGGCAGGCTTGGCATCGGCAAAGGCTGAGCCCGTGATTACTTTGCATAATGCATTTCCATATTTTGCGCGGCGGTATGATTTGAAAATCGTGGGGGTGATTGAAAAAGTGCCAGACGTGGAACCTTCACCCCGATATCTCGCTGCATTGGGGCGAACCATACGGACGAAGAAAGTGAAAGCCATTTTTACAGAGCGCCAGACTTCCTCGCGGTTGGCCCAAATGATTGGACGTGATTACAACGTGTCGGTAGCGCAACTGGATACAATTGAGACCGGAGAGTTCAAGGCAACAGCTTATGAGGATGCGATGTATCAGAATTTACGCGTATTGGAGGAATCTTTAAAATGAGCGCTCCCTGCTGCAATGCACATTCAACCGTGCCGGTGGAAGCACGGGATGTGCGGGTTTCGTTTGATGGCCAGCCGGTGTTGCGCGGGGTCACGTTCACTGTGCCTCATGGCCAGTTGGTGGCTTTGATTGGGCCCAATGGTTCCGGCAAGACAACCTTGTTGCGCTGCCTGCTGGGACTTCAAAAGGTATCTGCCGGAGAGATCAAATTATTCGGTCAAAGTGATCTGCAAAAGGTGATGCATCGGGTTGGCTATGTGCCGCAACGCCTTGCTCTTGATAGGAGTTTTGTTTTGAGTGTGCGGGAATTCCTTGCTTTACGCCTGAGAAAAACGAACAACTGGTTCTGGCAATCACACAAGCGCACCGACGAACTGATTCGCGCCACACTGGCAGAAATTGGGGTCGAGCCGCTATTTGACAGACCTCTGGCGCAGTTGTCAGGCGGACAGTTGCAACGGGTGCTCATCGCTTTCAGCCTGCTGACGAAGCCGGAACTGCTTTTGTTGGATGAGCCTACTGCCGGTGTTGACACGCCGGGCGAAGAAACTTTCTACGAACTGATTGCCCATATTCAAAAACAATATCACCTGACCGTGATCCTTGTGTCGCATGATCTATCGATGGTTTATCGCCATGCATCGCATGTGTTCGCATTGAACGGAGTAATCTGCTGCGAAGGCACGCCAGAGCAGGTGCTCAATGCCGATTCGTTGAAACAGGCATACGGCATTCACGTATCACCTTACGAACACCATCATCATGTTCACTGAACCATTCATGCAACGTGCTTTGCTGGCGGCTCTCTGCCTGGGGCCGCTTTGTGCGCTGCTCGGGGTATTTGTCATTGCCAGGCGAATGGCGTTCTTCAGTGATACGGTATCGCATTCAGCATTGGCGGGCGTGGCGCTGGGTTTTTGGTTGGGCTTTGCCGAGCCAACCGTGCCGATGGTGGGATTTAGTTTGCTCGTGGCTGCGGCCATGATGTGGCTGAAGGAACGCACAGAGTTGTTATCCGATACCATTATGGCGTTGCTGCTTTCCGGGTCGGTGGCATTGGGTGTTATTATTTTAAGCCTGCTGCATGGCAGAAACTATCAGGGGGAACTGGAGCGATATTTGTTCGGAGATATCCTGGCGATTGAGTGGAAGGATGTTTGGCTGGGGGCAGTCTTGTTGGGAGTTGTAGGGACGGGAATTTTTGTGCAGCTAAGCTCGCTCACTTTGCTCTCGGCGCAGGAGGACATGGCCTATGTGTGTGGAGTGCGAGTAAAGCGATTGAATTATTTGTTCGTGCTGGTGCTGACCCTGACGGTAGCCATGAGCATTCGACTATTGGGAATTATACTGGTCACTTCACTGATTGTGATTCCACCGGCGTCCGCCCGGAGTTTGAGTCGGAACCTGCGCCAGCAAATCCTTTTCAGCCTGCTCTTTGGACTTCTAGGCGGAGTAGGGGGGACAATATTGTCGTATCAATTGGACGTTCCCTGTGGTTCAACGATTGTGCTGACCTGCGTTGGAATATTTGTGGTGGCGATGATCGCAGGTAAATTGAGAACTGGAAAAGCATTCAAGTCACTGGCGACATGAAATGTCATTCACATGAACATGGACGGGCGGAGTTACCGGAGTTGACCGACAAACTCCGGCGCAAGTCGCGCAAGATCACCGGACCGCGGCAGGCGATTTTACAGATTCTTAGGCAACATCCTCATCCGATGTCCAATAAGGAGATATTTGCAGAGCTGAAGGGGGACTGCGATCTCGCGACAGTTTATCGGTCACTGCATTTGCTGGAGAGCATGCACATGGTCAAGAGATTCGACCTGGGAGACGGGATAGCGCGGTTCGAGTTGCTGGCGGAAGGAGATGATGGACACCATCACCATCTTGTGTGCAGCCGTTGTGCCGCAGTGGTGGAAATCGATGACTGCTTTACCCGGGAACTCGAGGAGCGAATTGCCGCCAAAAGCGGCTTTAAGGCCATAACTCACAGGCTGGAGTTTTTTGGCATTTGCCCCCAGTGCCAGTGAGTTACTGGCCTTATTGCTCGAAACACGTCACCAGTGAAGTGACGAATTATTGATCAATTACTGGAGACTAGGTGGCTTCTTCTGTAAGCCAATCACCCAGGTACAAGTATCCCTTGATTTTCCTGCGTTCATGGCGGTGTTTTTGGGCCTTCTTGGGACGACTGTCTGCTTTGCGGAAGGAGTGTTTACTATTACGTATGGCTTCAGTGATAACATCCAACGTTTTCGTCATATCCAACTTTCCTTTCTCAAGCTTACACTAGCGTGTATTGTGCCAACTACCTTGTTTCCCTTATTGACACATAGATTAATGGTCTTCGCTAATATAGACTATCTCCCGCAAAAAGGATTCAAAAAATAAGAAAAAATTTACGGGAAAGTAACCCAGATGTCACTTAGGGGCCACTTAGGCGGGAAAAGTGAAGGAACCGGAGCGCCATTCACCCTCTTCCAAGTCGCGGAGTTTTTTCAGTCCGGCTTGTTTGAAGGCTTTTTCAATTTTTGGAAATTCTTCCTTTAAAATACCTGCCAGAACGAGAGTTCCGCCCGGCTTAAGGAAACTGAGAATTTGCTTTTGCGCGGACACGAGGAGGTTGGAAATCAGATTGGCGCAGATCAAATCGAACTTTTCCCTGCCTGTCAAAGGAAGCTTGGTGACGTCTTTACGGGTGATCCTCAGCTGTCTGTCCACACCATTGAGAAGGGCGTTTTCCCTGGCAACGCGAACAGCCTCAGGATCGAAATCAAGTGCGACCACTGGTTTGTAGCCCAGCTTAACAGCCGAGATGGAAAGGATTCCAGAGCCGGTTCCGATGTCCAAAAATGATTGCGCCTGTTGGGACTTTCGACTCCTTACGATTTCGTGCAGGCAAAATGATGTGGTGGGATGGTTGCCGGTTCCAAAGCTCAACCCCGGATCCAAAACCACGAGAGCCTGATTTTTTTTCAGGCGACGTTTGATCCAACTTGGTTTCACAAGGAGTTGTGAGCCGATTTCGATGGGTTTGAAATGGCGCTTCCAGGAT
This sequence comes from Pedosphaera parvula Ellin514, assembly GCF_000172555.1. Lineage (NCBI taxonomy): Bacteria > Pseudomonadati > Verrucomicrobiota > Pedosphaerae > Pedosphaerales > Pedosphaeraceae > Pedosphaera > Pedosphaera parvula. Next base: position 30,321 of record NZ_ABOX02000060.1, on the reverse strand, counting down.
TCAGACCAATCTTCACGCGCGACCTTGTTTACAGAAATTTTTCCAGCACCGAGGTCGAGGCCACTGGCTTTGATTTGTTTTAAACCCGCGACCAGCGCAGCCCGCTTTTTGGGAGTCCATTCAGCCTGTTTCTGACAGTAAACCGAGGCGATGGTGATCTTGGTTTCCTCGTTCGTGTAAACACCGGACGCACGCGCGAACACCCGGGCCAACAATTCCACCACGGCTTCCTCAGCTTCCAGACTCGTAGTAATGGATACCTGCCAGAGGGATGGTTTTTTCATATGAGATGGCGCCAGGGAGTGAAGTTCAGAAGTTGAAGTTCGGTCTTATGCGGGGACTTCTGCACTTCCGTCAGACTGGCGTATTCGATTTCGAACAAGGACATGTTTCGAAGCGGCAAGTCGAGAATGATTGAGAGCAGCATTCGAATGACTCCGCCATGGCAGAAAATGGCGACGCTCTGGCCAGGATGATCCTGCAGAATTTGTTGAATGCAAGGCTCCACACGAGCGCGAAAGGTTTGACCCGTTTCTGCATTCGGCATGGTTCCCTGGTCGATTTGTGAGAGCCATTCAAAGGCGCTGATATTGAATTTTTCGCGAACCTGCTCCCAGCCAAGGCCGGTCCAGTCGCCAAAATCCACTTCGCGCAGGCCAGGCATGATAATTGGGGAAGCCTTGGTGTCAGCAATGAAAGGGGCCATGGTTTGCTGCACACGCTTCATCGGGCTGGCATAAACGGCATCAAACTTCTTGTGTTCGATGTATTTTGCCAGTTTCACGGCCTGTTCATGGCCGCGGGGTGAGAGGTCCATATCGATGCGCCCTCCGAAGATGCGTTGATAACGGGCTTCGACTTCCGCGTGGCGAAGCAGAAAAAGACTGGTTGCAGCAATCATCCGAAATTCTGGTAATCAGGCCAGGGCGGCCTGCTGAGCTGCGAGTAATTCTTTGACGCCGGCCTTGCCAAGGGCAAGCAGGGCAGCCAACTCGGTTTCACTGAAGGTGGCCTCTTCACCGGTGCCTTGTAACTCGATGAATTCGCCAACCGAATTCATTACGAGATTCAAATCCACAGCGGCGGCGGCATCTTCAACATAGCAAAGATCCAAAAGCGGTTGCCGATTAACGACCCCGACACTTACAGCGGCGACCGCATGCAGCATCGGGCTTTCCTTGAGCTTGCCTTCCGACATGAGTTTGCGAACTGCCAGGGAGAGGGCGACATAAGCGCCGGTGATGGCAGCGGTGCGAGTGCCGCCGTCGGCTTGCAGCACATCACAATCCACCCAAATCGTGCGGGAACCGATCTTTTCCAAGTCGATGGCCGCGCGCATGGCCCGGCCGATTAAACGTTGAATTTCCTGGGAACGACCGTCGATTTTGCCCTTGGAAATGTCACGCTGTTTTCTTTGCAGCGTGGAATAGGGGAGCATGGAGTATTCGGCCGTAATCCAGCCACCGATCACATTTTGTTCCTTCATCCATCGCGGTACGGATTCCTCGACAGTTACTCCGCAGATGACGCGAGTGTTGCCCCATTCAACCAGCGTCGAACCAGTGGCATAGGGAGCAATGTGGTTTTGAAAACGCAGAGGCCGAAGCTGGCCGGGCAGACGGCCATCAGTTCTTAAAGGGACACCCGTCGATGGTAGCGGTTCAGGCATATAAACGCGGCACATGGTAGGCCGAGTTCGTGCCAAGGGCAACGACGAAAAAACAGCATCCTGGAAAAGCCGGGCTTATTGGTTCCCAATTGAAACTGAATCGAACAGGTTTTCGAGGCTGTTCAGGGTGGCTTCCTTTTTAGGATTCAAAATTTGTTTCAAATAGGTGATGGCGTCGGGAATCGTCTTTATGGAACGAGGGAGACTGGCACCGCAGGCATTGGCATGTCCGCCGCCCTGCAGCTTTTCAGCAACCTTGATGGCTTCACCATCCTTGCTGCGCAGGCTGACGATGATCAAACCGTTCGTACGGCGGAAAAGTGTGATCAACACCGGGAAGGGAGTCGCCTTCTCCTCCAAAAGTTGGTGAACAATCAAATTATTATTGCCAATGACGGTGTCGACAAAACCGACCGTGGGACTGAGTTCAGTCACATTCTTTTTGCTCCAGGCGAACCCGAGAGGATTTTCAACCCGGCGCTTCACATCCATTACTTCAAGGAGGGGATGGTTCAGCAGACGTTCCAGCTGGCCTTCGATCAAGGAATGGAGGTTCCAGAATTGATAAACCTTAACGAGATTGGCGTAATCGGCGGCGATGACGAAATCGGGATCATCTTCCAGGAAGAGATCGGCAACATTATTGAGATGCACCAGGCGGTCGAGTTCGGGAGAGCCCAGCCCGTTTTGTTGACACAGATCGTAGCAAAGCAGGCCGGCAGACTTGGTTAAGTCATGGATCAGCCGCGCCTGTTTTGCCGGGGCTTCGCTGGCATGATGATCGATGACCAGCCAATTCGGACGATCAATGCGGGCTTCGAAATTCAAATCAGTCACCCAGGCGCACTTTTCCTTCAGCTCACGCTGCTTCCACATGTTGTAGTGATAGGCTTCGAGAGGAACTTCGGTGTCGAAAAGTTTTTTGGCGAGACGTTGCAATAAAACTCCAGCCACGAGTCCATCGAGATCGCTCTCGTGAGTCAGTATCACATCCGGCTTTGGCAAATTATCCATGCGTGCAAGCAGACTAATTCAATTAAAGGGGAGTATCCATAGCGAATTTGTATTCCCATAAAATTGATATTTGGACGTTAACGGCGTGGCTGGGTATTTCGCCTACGTTGAAGCAGAGAGGGATGCGACGTAATTTAAATTCAAACCTGAAGGGTCTGAAATCAATCATACAGAAGGAAAAAATATGCTCGAAACCATTGCAATCATACTCATCGTGCTCTGGCTCCTGGGACTCGTTACGTCCTATACCGTTGGCGGTTTTATTCATGTGCTGCTGGTATTGGCCATTATTGTTATTCTGATCCGGGTGATCCAAGGCAGGAGACTATAAGTTGATTTTATCAGGCATGAAAAACAGCCCTTAAAGGGGAATGCCTTACGCCATCAGTGTATCTGGTTAATTGCATGGCGGTCATTCGTCCTAGCCGACTGACCGAACAAGTTTCCTTCGTTGTATTTTAATCTGCACCGCCCGGGTTTCCATCTACGCGGTCAGCCCAACCTTTTGGAATAATTTTCTTCACCATAAAGCCTGTATGCCACACACTTCGGGCATTCACGCTTTATGAGATTATTCGATTTGACGGGAGAAGTGGCGGTGGTGATTGGTGCGACCGGTGCATTGGGTGGCGCGTTGGCAGAAGGTCTGGGACAAGCCGGCGCCAATGTGGCAGTGTTGGGACGCAACGCAGACCGAGGTGAAGCTTGCGTCAAACGCATTCAGGATTCCGGCGGCACGGCAAAGTTTTTTCCTGCAGACGCGATGTCGGCAGGCGGATTGAAACAAGCTCATCAGGCAGTTCAGCAGTCGCTCGGTGCTCCCACAATCCTGGTTAATGCCGCCGGTGGTAATGATCCAAAAACAACTGTGGCCGGAGAGCGGAAGATTGAAGATATTGCGCTGGAAGATTGGCGCGCCAATTTTGATTTGAATCTGGTAGGTGGTGTTTTGCTGCCGTGCCAGGAGTTTGGTCCCGGGATGGTCAGTCGCGGCAAGGGGAGTATTATTAATATTGCGAGTGTTTCGGCCGGCATTCCGCTTTCACGGGTGGTGGCGTATTCCGCTTCGAAGGCCGGGGTGTTAAGTCTGACACAATTCCTGGCGCGTGAATGGGCACCCAAAGGCGTGCGAGTGAATGCGATTACTCCCGGTTTTTTCCCGGCAGAACAGAACCGCAAGCTGCTTTTCAACGACGATGGAACACCGACAGCCCGCGCAGCCTCCATCCTGGGGCATACCCCGATGGGACGATTCGGCAAGTCCGAGGAACTCATGGGCGCCGCGGTTTTTCTTGCCAGCTCGAAAGCCAGTGGTTTTGTTACAGGGACTGAGCTGCGGGTCGATGGTGGATTTCTAGCTCAAACCATTTAAGATAATCCTGTGCATACAACCATTACACAAACTGCTCCCAGCAACGGCGAAGTATCTGCGCAGCAGGTCGCTGAGATTGTATCCCAAGCATGTCCTGCGAAGGCTTACAAAGACAAAAAGATTTTGATGATTGTGCCGGATGGCACCCGGACTGCACCGGTGGGATTGATGTTTCAAACCATCTTCAAGGAAATTGGCGAGCCTGCCAAAAACATCGATGTCTTGATCGCATTGGGGACTCACCAGCCGATGAGTGAAGAGGCAATTTGCCAACGATTGGAGATCAGCCTGGAGGAGCGACGCAGCCAATACAAAAAAGTGCGCTTCTTCAATCACGAATGGAACAATCCAGCGGCATTAAAGAACATTGGAACCATCACGGCTGAGGAGATCAGCAAGTTGACCGATGGCTTGTTTTCGATGGAGGTGCCGGTCGAGATCAACAAGATGGTTTATGATTATGACCAAATCATCATCGTTGGTCCGGTGTTTCCGCATGAAGTCGTGGGGTTCTCGGGTGGAAACAAGTATTTATTTCCCGGTGTCGGTGGTCCACAGATTTTGAATTTTTTCCATTGGCTTGGAGCAGTGGTGACCAATCCGATGATTATTGGGAGCAAATGGACTCCGGTGCGCAAAGTGGTGGATCGGGCGGGGGCAATGGTGAAGGTGGACAAGTTATGCTTCTGCATGGTGGTGGATCCCAGCAAGCAGATGAAAGGTTTGGTGGCTGGAACGCCTGAAGGCGCCTGGGACAAGGCGAGCGAGATTTCGCGTGAGTTGCACATCACCTACAGGGAGAAGCCATTTCATACAGTGTTGTCCTGTGCACCAAAGATGTATGATGAGATTTGGACGGCGGGGAAGTGCATGTACAAGTTGGAACCGGTGGTGGCTGATGGTGGCGAGTTGATCATTTATGCGCCACATATCACGGAGGTTTGTGTAAGCCACGGAACAGTGATTGAAGAGGTGGGCTATCACTGCCGCGATTACTTCCTGAAGCAATGGGACAAATTCAAGCATCATCCCTGGGGAGTACTGGCGCATTCGACGCACGTGCGCGGGATAGGAACTTTTGAAAATGGAGTGGAGAAGTGCCGCGTAAAAGTCACACTGGCGACGCAGATTCCGCGTGAGAAGTGTGAGCAGATCAGTTTGGGTTACCGCGATCCGAACTCGATTCGCATGGAAGATTTCGCGAACCGCGAAGCTGAAGGTGTATTATTGGTGCCCAAGGCAGGGGAGATGCTTTATCAATTGAATAATCCTCCGGCGTGGGCAAAGCGAAGTTAACCTAAACCGAACGCAGGTCGGACACTGAAAGAATAGATTTCTGAATGAAACGATTCGCCGACAAATTGGTTTTATTGGCACTGGTGGCGCAAAGTGCGCTGGCCGCAGACTGGCCACAGTGGCGCGGGCCGGAGCGCACTGGCCATGTGCCGCCAGGCGAGGTTGTGCCCGTGAGCCTGCCGCAGGAGCCGAAGGTCACCTGGCGAATCAAGGTTGGAGATGGGCTTTCCTCGCCGGTGATTGCGGCTGGAAAAGTTTTTTATTCAGACGCCCAGGAGGGCCAGGAGACTTTGCATGCGCTGGAGGCAGGGAGTGGGAAAGAACTTTGGCGGGTGCCGATAGCTCCTTTATTCAAGGATAATCAGACAGCGGCGGCTCCACGTTGCACGCCCGTGGTGGATGGAGATCGCGTTTATGCCCAATCTTGCACGGGAGAGTTCAAGTGTTTGGATGTGTCCTCGGGAAAGCAACTGTGGCAGACCAGCTTCACAAGGGATTTTGGGGCCGTATTCATCGGTGAAAAGGGAAACGCCCAAGGAGCAACGCGGCATGGTTACAACGCCGCTCCGGTGGTGGATGGTGATCTGATTTTCGCCACGGTTGGCAGCACGAATGGCGCGTCGGTGGTGGGATTTGAGAAGAAGACAGGCAAGATGATTTGGAAATCCCAAAATGATGTGCCGGCTTATGCTGCGCCCATCGTGGCTACGATTGAGGGCCGGAAGCAATTGGTCGTCTTTACGGCTGAGGGGGTTATTGGGCTGGAATTGAAGGAGGGCAAGTTGCTTTGGCGTGGGCCGTTGAAAACGACTTTTGGGCGACATATCACGACTCCGGTTATTTTTGAGAACATGGTGGTGGTGTCATCGCATGAACTGGGACTGATTGGAATTCACGTCGCCAAAGAAGGTGATGGTTTCAAGGCAAGTGAGCAGTGGCGGAAAAAGGAATCTGCGATCAATATTTCCAGTCCGGTTGCAGCGGGGCAGTATCTCTATGGTTTGGGACCGCAACGTAACCTGATTTGTGTGGATATTAAGACTGGCAAGGAGATGTGGTCAAAAGAAGGTTATATTTCCACTTCGGCGGGGAATGCTTCTGCAGCATTCATTGTGATGGATAAAAATATTCTGACGCTGACAGATGGCGGTCAGTTGGTGATGTTTGCGGCCGATTGCATGGAATTTAAAGAGATCAGCAATGTTCAAGTCTGTGGAAAGACCTGGTGCAACCCGGCGTATGCGGATGGGAAATTATATTTGCGGGATGGGCGGGAGCTTTATTGTGTTGAATTGATCCGTTGATCGTACTACACATCATGGCGTTGTGTTGGCTGTCGTCCGGAAATGAGCGTTGCTGGCACCAGTCATTGGTTGGGTATTTCGTATTTTGAATCCTTTAGCTGTCGATGAAGACAGCAGAACAGGAGTGTATGCGCCTCTCTAAAATATGGGTTGGTGTTGCCTTGGTTGTCCTACTGGGCGGTTTTTTCCTTTTTCTCTTTGCGCGGGGACATCAGAACTTCGAACGGAAACTGGCTGATGGAACCGTTTTAAAACTGGAAAAGATCAGCTATGGCAAGAGCGATTCGTTTAAACCGGGCGGATTGATACAGCAGCTAAAGGCAATCCTGCCGAAAAAATTTGCCAACATGATCTTCAAAAGCAGTCCCTACTCCGGCTCTTCGCGGTGGTGGAGTGGCGACCTCAACGACACCAACAAGAACGCACTTTATTTCTGGTTTACAAAAAGGGATGGAAGTTTTGCAGGTTATGCTGATGTGCAGTTGGGATTTGCCCAGATTCTTGATGAGCACGGTTGTATTTTCGTTGCGGCGACAGGGGGAGGGGAAAGTGATGGTACCATTATCAGCAACGGCTACCCGGCAGGCTTTTTCGCGTTCCAGGCGTTTCCGCGTCATGAGAAGACTTTCCGGTTGAGAGTTTATGACCGGCGCCAAAAGTTTCTGGCTGAGTTTATGGTCCCGAATCCCGTTCCAATTCCCATTGAGACACAGAAATGGGCGGCGGAACCGCTGCCGACGACACGAGAGGCTAGCGGAGTGGCGTTTACCCTGACTGGGATTCATAGCACCCCAGCTGACAGTTTTGGGAATTCTCTGAGCCTGGATTTAGGCGGCATGCCTGAAGTCAAAACGACTTTTGAGATCAGTGAAGGGGGAAAACCCACGAAGGCGTGGCAGCTTTTGGATGCTAATTGGTCTGATGCTTCTGGAAATATCGCTTCAAAGTGGGAGCCTAAGACGGCTTTTCTTTGCTCAAAGGAAAGCGCGTGGAAAATGCAGGCAAAATTCTTCGGAAGCGAAGAGTCTGGCTATGCTTCTAATGCGACCTGGGTGGTGAAAGGTCTTAAGGTTCCAGCCCCGGGAGAATTTGTAGCGCTGGTCTCGACGCAACAACTGCAGGGAGTAGCAGTCGAGGCGATTGCCCTGACGGGTGCTGGCAGCGTGGCCTATTCCAATAACGTTCCGATCAAGGCAAGTCCGCCAACCGGTACAAAGGGCTATTATTCACGAAGCAGCTCGGGAGGCGGGTTTTATACGATTTACAATATACAGAGTCCTTCGCTCCATGTGGCGGTGCGCGTATCGAACCTTTCGGCAGGTCAACGGTTAAGCGTCCGGGCCACGGATGACCAGGGGCGTAAGTTTTATGCCGACGAACAGCAGTGGGGAAGTGGTGGCTCGCTTAATGCGGCGAATATCCATTATTTCTTCCAAACTTACGATCAACCACTCTTTTTGCCCCTGGATTTGCCCAAGGATTCCAAGACCGTTGATCTCACGTTTACCATCCATCAGGCGCGGACCGCGGAATTTATTGTGAAGCCGCCTGTAAACAACGAGGATAGCTCAAAGCAAAGGGTGGAGAAGAGTCCATAACCGGCGAGGGGTGGGTAGGGGAATGAAGAAGTGTGGCGGTCGAAGCTCTTCCGGGGGATAGGACGTCTAAATTTCCCTTTGAATTCTGACGGATTTGCGGCCAAAATAGTCTTTCGTCTCTGTAGCGGCGGTTTGTAACCGCGGCGCGAAAGGGACGGACGGTTGGTGCTCGTGGAGCGCCGCTGCCAAAGTGAATTCATGAAACGCACGCATCATTGCAACGAGTTACGCCCGGCACATATCGGGCAAACGGTGACTTTGTCGGGTTGGGTTCATTCCCGCCGCGACCTGGGGGGACTTATCTTTATCGACATTCGGGATCGCGAAGGACGCACCCAGACGGTTTTTGATCCCTCGGATTTGCCAAAAGATTTATTTGATCGCGCCGCCTCCCTGCGGAGCGAGTGCGTGATCAGCGTGACCGGCAAGGTCCGCCAGCGGCCTGCGGGAACGAATAATCCCAAAATTCCCACGGGCGAAGTGGAAGTGGGTGTTACCGCGCTGGAAGTGTTGAACATGGCAGAAGTGCTGCCGTTCCCGGTGGATGACCCGGAAGTGGCCGCCAAGGTAAACGAAGAATTGCGTCTGCAGTATCGCTATCTTGATCTGCGTCGTCCGGAGATGGCCCGGAATCTGCGCCTGCGCAGCAAGGTGGCGACGGCGACCCGCGTGTTCATGGATGAACAGGGATTCCTAGAAGTGGAAACACCGACGTTGTTTAAATCGACACCCGAAGGTGCGCGTGAATTCCTCGTGCCGAACAGGCGCGAACCGGGAACTTTTTATGCGTTGCCGCAATCGCCGCAGCAGTTCAAACAGATTTTAATGGTGTCCGGCGTGGAGCGTTATTTTCAACTCGCGCGGTGCTATCGCGATGAGGATTTGCGCGCCGATCGTCAGCCTGAGTTTACGCAGGTGGATATCGAAATGTCGTTTATTGATCGCGAAGATATTTATTCCTTGATCGAAGGATTGTTGAAGCGCGTTTGGAAGACCGCATTGAACATGGATATTCCAACACCGTTCAAGCGCATTTCCTTTGAGGAAGCGTTGAACCGTTATGGCATCGACAAGCCGGATACCCGTATCGGCATGGAACTGGTGGATTTCACGGAAGAGTTTCGTGCGAGCACGTTCAAAGTGTTCAGCGGTGCGATCGCCAATGGCGGGGTGGTCAAAGCCCTCAATGCCAAGGGACTGGCTGACGCCACTCAAGGTCAGATTGAGACCATGACCGAGTATGCCAAGAGCTTCGGAGCGAAAGGCCTCGCATTCATCAAGGTCGAGAAGGGTGAATGGAAGTCGCCGATTGTGAAGTTCTTCAATGAGGCGGAGAAAGTTGCGCTGACGCAGAAGCTCGGCATTGAAGAAGGAGATTTGATTTTATTTGCGGCGGACCAATGGCTGACGGCCTGCGAAATTTTGGGCAAGATTCGCCTTTACTGCGCGGATGTGCAGAAGGCTAAAGGCAAGTTAACCATCCCGGCAGATCGATTTGATTTCCTGTGGGTGGTGGAGTTTCCGTTGTTGAGCTTCGATAAGGAGCAGAACCGGTGGTACTCCAGCCATCATCCATTCACCGCTCCGGTGGCGGATGATATTCCGTTGCTGAAGACCGATCCCAAGAAAGTTCGTGGCCAACATTATGATGTGGTCGTGAACGGCGTTGAACTGGGTGGCGGATCCATTCGTATTCATCAGCCGGATGTGCAGAAGACCATTTTTGAAGAAGTGCTGCAAATTCCGCCAGAGATGGTGAAGGCGCGGTTTGGTTACATGCTGGAAGCATTCCGTTACGGAGCGCCGCCGCATGGTGGTATCGCGCTGGGTTTCGATCGTTTGATCGCCATTCTGTGTGGCACGCCGAGCATTCGCGACGTCATTGCGTTCCCCAAGACGGCGAAGGGAACTGATTTAATGACCGATTCACCCGCGCCAGTTGAACCGAAGCAGTTGCGTGATCTGCACCTTGAGTTAAAGGTGCCGAAAAAAGAGCAGCCATGATGGCTGTTGCGTAAACTGCGATGAGTAAAATTCACGAAGCCAGGCTCAAGCTGCGCGGGGAATTGGAAGCTCCGCCAGCGTTGCGCCGGTTCGGCACTGGCTGGGCAAGTGGCGCGCTTGGGTTAGTGTTCGGCATTGCAGGACTGTTGCTGGTTATTTCGTTTCGCGCTCCTGGGCTGTTCACCATGCCGGAGGTGCGCGGATTGGAAGGGAACGCCTGGTTTCGCCTGGGGCTGCATGTCCTGCTCATCGGGGCTTTCGCGTTATCGACTTTGAGCCTTGCACTGCGCCCGGGAAAAATTCTCGGCACCAGTGGCATCACCGCCACTTTATTGGCAGCGTTGCTTGGTGGATCACGAGCAACTGCACTGGTTCCAGGAGTGATGCCGATGTTTCTGGGGCTGGATTGGTTCGTTTTGAATGTTCTTTTTACGGGCGTTCTCTTTATCCCGATCGAGAGCATCTTTCCACAGAAGGCTGACCAGGCCATCTTTCGTGAAGAATGGCGAGAAGACTTGTTTTACTATCTGGTTAGCAGCCTGATGGTGCAGGTCCTGACGTTTCTGACTTTTGCGCCGGCAAAGTCCATCCTGGCCATTGCCCCATTGACCGGCGTCAGAGCGTGGATTGGTGCGCTCCCGTTTTTCGTGCAGTTTTTGGCGATCATGTTTCTTACAGATCTGGTGCAATATTGGGTGCACCGGGCGTTTCACCGAATTCCGTGGCTCTGGAAGTTTCACGCGGTGCATCACTCGGCCCAAAGCATGGATTGGATGGCAGGGGCACGCATGCATTTCCTTGAAATTTTTGCACTGCGAAGCATGACGGTCATTCCGATGTATGTGTTGGGCTTCAGCGATCTGGTAATGCACAGTTACATCTTCCTGGTTTATCTCTATTCGACGTTCGTGCATGCCAATTTAAACTGGCGTCTTTCCTTGATTGAAAGGATTCTTGTTACCCCACGATTCCATCATTGGCATCATGGAATCGAGAAAGAGGCAATTGACGTAAATTTCTCCATCCACTTTCCGTTGATTGACCGTCTATTCGGGACGTATTTCCTTCCGAAAAGCAAATGGCCCAACGGCTATGGCATTCAGGGCCATCCGGTGCCCAAAGGCTACTTGGCGCAGTTCAAATATCCTTTTCGTCGTCAGGCGACCCTCCTGTCTTCTCCGGCAGTGGCGGCGGAGCAACGGCCTCTTGAGTCAAAGGAATCCGGAAAAGAGTGAGGCACAGTTTTTTAGATAAAGTCACTGGTCCCACGCTGGCAGATTTTACCAGCGAGGGGCTTATTGTGCCGGATTTGAAGGCCCGCGATATGGCGGGTGTGATTTTGGAATTAAGCAATGCGTTCCAGAAGCATGATCCGGTGTGGAATGCGCAGAGACTGAACCAGGCGGCGCTGGGACGGGAAGAACAAATGAGCACTGCGATGAACTTCCTCACCGCTTTTCCACATGTGCGCTCCAAGGATTGTCCGAAGATGCAGTTTGCCCTTGGGCGTGCCAGCGAACCTATGGAGTGGGGCCGGCCGGGGTCGTTGAAGGTGCAATTTGTTTTCCTGAATGCGATCCCTGCAACCGAAGCATTGGGATACCTCAAACTGCTTTCCGGCGCATCAAAGCTTGGGAAGGAGGCGGCGTTGCTTGAGCAGTTCAAAGCGGCGGCGACCGCCAGGGAATTGTATCAGTTGTTGCAGAAGATCACGATTCGCAAGCATGCCCATTCGGTGACCGGATAAGTGGTAAGGATGATTCAGGCGAACGTGCATACGTTTCAACGGCTTTCTGGTGCGTTGTGGAAGCCGTTGAAACGGCTGGGCCGCTGTCGCAGTGTCTGGCCACCGGGCTGAAGCCGCGGTGTTAATGAGAATTTTACAGTAGATGCGTCAGCCCTAGATCATCAGCCGCCTTGGATGAAATAACTGAGGTTCTCCAATTCGATGGCCAGGTTTACGTTGTTTACCATGACCTCTTCGGGGACGTGGAGAACGAGGGGAGCAAAATTGAGGATGCCGGTTATGCCGCAGGTGACCAGGGTATTCGTGACTTCCTGGGCGGCTGCGACGGCGACTGTCAGGATGGCCATCTTGACATTTTTTTCCCGGATGACGTCGGCAAGTTGATCCATCCCGAGAATGGGCTGGGTAATTTTTTTATCGCGTCGGCGTTTAGGGTCCAGGTCGAAAGCGGCGACGATCTCGAAACCTTCCTTTTCAAATCCACGATAGGAGAGCAAGGCCAAACCCAAATTACCAACCCCGACCAGGACGACTGGTTGGAGACTTTTCGTGCCCAGTTCATTGGTGATCATGGCAGAAAGCTGCTCGACATCGTAGCCGAGGCCGCGCGTGCCAAACTGGCCGAAATAAGTCAGGTCCTTGCGAAGCTGGGTGGATTTGACGCCGGCGACCTTGGCCAAGGCTTCGCTGGAAACGGTGCGAATGGCGTTGTCCTTCAGCCTGGCAAGACAGCGAAGATAGATGGACAAACGATAAATCGTTTTACGTGGTATTTCTGGGCGATCCGGTTTTTTCAATCCTGAAAAAGAGATAAATGAAAGTCAGGCCGGATGCAAGCTAACCTTATTTTAATCGACAAATACCAATTCGTTGGTGAGGAGGAGCACCTGGGCATAACGCTGCCAGACGTCCAATTCGGGATGGGTTGCGCGAGCGGCCTCCGCGAAATCATTCAGTGCGCTCCATTCCATTTTCTGTCCCGGCATGGAACTGGCATCGGCGGCATAGCGGATGTTGGGGGCCCAGGAGAATGAGTCGCTGTCCACATCGCCATTGTTATCGGTGATGAAGTCGATGATATCGCCGGGTTTGACCTCGATGTGTTCCAGAGCAGTTTCCTTCTTGTCGTGATGGACGGTATATTCGCCGAGAGTGCCGAGACGGCTGGAAACGATCCGGCCACGAACACCATTGCCCTCCGACGCCGGATGGCCAAGGGTGCCGGAGATGTTGATCTTGCCAGCGCGAGGGGCAATCCAACGGCGAATGGCGTCATGATTGAGGTCGTTGCCGGGATGCCCGCCGGTGCCACTCAAGACCACCCAACCCAGGCTGGGGTCAGGCAGAACTGGTCCGCCTTGAAAGGCACGGCCATCGAAATAAGGGAGCTTGGTAAATTCCCCGGTATGTTTGGTGGCGAGGTCATAGGAACCAAAACCAAAGAGCCAATTTGTAGCAGTATTTTGCGGAGTGGCGGTCTTGAGCTGAGAGTGCATGAACTCTTCAGCAAGTTTGACTTCATCGCGGGTTGGGTCGCGTTGAAAAGCAGTTTGATAAAGGAGTCGAAGACGCTGTTCGTCGGTTTTGGCGTTCTTGAACTCAGCACGGTTGGCGAAGGTTTTGGCTTGTTCCACGACGAAGGGGCTGTTCATGAGAAACAAGGCCTGTTGGGGCACGGTGGTAAAGAAGCGGCGCGGATTGGTCGTGTCGGGACTGGCGAGATCGAAGGTGCGGAAAATATTAGGGAGATTTTGGCGGTCGATGTAGCCATAAACCGTGCGACGTGTGGTGAATGGTGTGCTGGTGATATCCACCGAATGGCCGCCGGGAGTCAGATCCAGTTTTCCAGCGACTGCCAGGAGAGTATCGCGCAGGGCCTCGAATTCCAACCGCTGACGGTTCATGTGCCAGACGAGTTGATTGCCTGGATCAATTTTGGCGAAGGCAGGATTATCTTCACTGGTTTGTTGATAGGTGCTGGAAAGCATGATCCAACGATGCAGTTTTTTGATGGACCAGCCTTCATCCATAAAACGAGCGGCCAGGTAGTCGAGCAATTCAGGATGAGTTGGTGGCTCGGAGCGCAGGCCAAAATCGCTGGGAGTGGCGACGAGAGGGGCGCCGAAATGGTGCATCCAAACACGGTTTACAAAAACGCGGGCTGTGAGGGGATTATTTGTGTTGGCGATGGCCTGCGCGAGTTCGAGGCGTCCGCTGCCTTTGGTAAAAGGTTTACGATCCTTGCCAGCGACGACTTCCAGGAATTGACGCGGCACTTCCGGACCGCGACGGTCGCTATTGCCGCGGATAAACACCTGAACATTGTAGGGACTGGCCTTGTCCACCAAGGCCATGGCGCGAGGCGGCGCACCGGGATGCGTGGCATCGAGTTCATCAACTTTGCGTTGTAAAGCCCGCATGTTTTGACCGGTGGGGATATCGTAGAAGCGGTCGAACTCGTGAACCGGCAGGTTGCAGGGCGAATCGGCAGCGTAAAGGATTTGTCGCAATGATTCTTCCGACATGTCGGAAAGGGACTGGGGCGGTGGAGAATTGGTTTGTGCAGCCTGCCACTTTTTATCGATTTCCACGAACAAACTGCCGTAGCGCGCGGCAACTTCATTGATGTTTGTGGGTGGGACTGAAAATGCTTTGGCGAGGAGAGGGGGAATGGCGCTGTTCTTGTTTGTTGAAAACGAGGCGGTTAAGTCCCTGGCTTTGGAGGAAAAGTCATTAGTCGGCAACGCTGCGAATGCGAACCATGGAGCAAAGATGGCGTTGGTGGTTTTGTTCCAGGTGCCGAGGCTGTTTTTCCAGCGTTGAAGCAGGCCATCGTCGATTTTTTCCTTACGAAATTGATCTTTTAGCTGGTCCTGATCCTTGCGGTGTTCGGATTCGTAGGCAGCGAACAAATAATCGCCGGAACGATGGCGAATGGAGGTGGCGGTTTCACGCTGCTTGTTTTCAATGAAATCCTTGCGTTCCTTTTCACGTTTGGCGTGTTCATCGAGGTATTCCTGATATGCCTTGACATTCCCGTGAGTGCCTAGAAGTGGTTCGATCTGGGGTTCCTCAGAGCTGGCGAAGATGCCATAAAGTGAATAGTAGTCCTTGGTGGGAATGGGATCGAACTTGTGATCGTGGCAGCGGGCGCAGTTCACGGTGAGGCCCATCATGCCGCGGCAGACGACGTCGATACGGTCATCGATGATGTCGTGTATGTTGTTCACAAAACGGCGACCGAGCGTCATATAGCCAAGCGCGGCGAGCGGGCGTTTATCCTCACCCAATGGAAGCAGGTCGGCGGCAATTTGCTGGGTTATGAATTGATCGTAGGGAAGATCTTCGTTGAAAGCACGAATGACATAATCGCGGTAGGTATAGGAGAAGGGATACCGCCGTTCTTCCTCGAAGACGTAGCCCTTGGTATCGGCATAACGGGCAACGTCGAGCCAATGGCGGCCCCAGCGTTCACCATATTGGGGAGAAGCAAGCAGATGATCGACGACCCTGGCAAAGGCATCTGGAGAGGTATCGGCGAGGAAAGCGGTGACTTCCTCCGGCTTTGGTGGGAGACCAGTCAGGTCAAAAAAAGCCCGGCGGATGAGAGTGCGTTTGTCCGCCCTGGGCGAGGGTTGGAGGTGTTTGGCTTCAAGCTTTTGTAAAATGAAATTATCGACGCCGGTTTGAGCCCAGCGCTTATTCTTAACCTCGGGCGGGGGAAATCGTTTGATCGGTTGAAAGGCCCAGTGATTCTGAGCCTTGTCGCGAATCGTCTCGGCTTTAGATAACGAGGCCGGAGAGGCTACGCGGGGATCGGGTGCGCCCATTTTTACCCATGCCTCCAGGCTGGCGATTTGATCAGCAGGGAGTTTTTTGCCTTTTGGGGGCATTTGAAGGTTTTCGTCAGCGTAACGGATGGCCTTAATCAGGAGGCTCTTTTCGGGGTTGCCAGGTTCGATGGCAGGACCGTTATCACCGCCTTTGAGCAAACCTTCGTGCGTATCCAGCAGAAGACCGCCCTTAACTTTCTCACTTTGGGCGCTGTGGCATTTGTAACAATTATCGGTGAGGATGGGCCGAATCTTTTTCTCGAAGAATTCGATTCCGGTGGAGTCGTCGGCTGCGGGGACTTTGGGGACAAAAAGGGCAGATAACAGCCCCAGACAGAGCAACTGGCGGAACTTTATCAACGTAAATGTAAAATAGTTTTGCAAGTGCCTGAGATTTGCGAACGAATGAATTTAGCTGCTTTCGCAATGAATTCCAAGAAATGACGCTTGAGCCAGGCATTTTCTTCAAATCGGCTTCGGAGATCAATTTAATCGAAGATAAATCACGAAACTACGGCCATCACCCTATGGAGATACAAGGTATTAGCCCTAGGTTAAGTACAGAAAGAACAATAAGTAAAGCTGCCAAAGTAGCAAAACCAAAATTTACGAAAGGGACTTATTATGAATCCATACGATGACAAAAAAGCCCGTGGGACAATGGAAGGGGCTGATAGGGGAAGTCTCAAACGCTACATTGATCATGATGTAGTAGATAGTGCCAATAACAAGATAGGAACTTTAGAGTGCCTTTGGTCTGATAAGACAGGACAACCTGCCTTTTTAGGGGTAAAAACGGGGTGGATATTCGGAAAAACGCACGTAGTTCCGGCCCGAGACGCAGAAGTCAACGAGGCCACCAGCACTATTCGGCTGCCATTTTCGACGGATTTGATCAAAGGAGCACCGGCTTATGATACCAACTGGATCATGGACGACGCTTCGGAGAGGCAAATTTATACGTATTACGGTGAAGAACGGTCCGGCTTAGGGGAAAAACGGATGGAAACAAGAGAAACCCGTGCCACAGAAGTGCCGCGGTTCGATCCGGAGCTCAAAAAGGAGTATTCTGGCTTCAAGGAAAAAGAAGCTCCTGTGCTCAAGGAAAAGGAAACGTCTGTCTTCAAGGAAAAAGAGGCCGGCATGGAAGCAAACCGCATCCAACTTCATGAGGAAGAGCTTTTAATTGGCAAACGCCAGGTGAATGTGGGGGGAGTGCGTTTACGCAAGGTAGTGCGCACGGAAACCGTCAATAAGCCGGTGGAATTGCAGCACGAAGAAGTTATCATTGAACGGGTGCCGGCATCGGAAGTAACTCCATCAATGGCTGGGAAAGAAAAATTCTTCACGGAACAGGAAATATTTATTCCCTTGCGTCGTGAAGAAGCCGTAATTGAGACGAAAGACCATGTTCGCGAAGAAATCCGTGCGCGGAAAGTTCAGAAAGTTGAAACGACACAGGTTTCCGGGACAGTGCGCAGGGAAGATGTGAACGTGGAAAAGGAAGGACAGGACGTCAAAATCACGCAGGGGGCAGGGAAGGATCAGCTCAAGTAAGTTGAGGTTCCGATTATGCGAGGAACTTTAATAGCGCTTCGGCGGCACGGAAACTGGCACCAGTTTCCCCCAAAGAAGCGATTACTTTCCTTAGCTTTCCTTTAATTTCCAATTGACGGGATTTATCCTCCAATAGTTCCAAAGCGGCGCGCGAGATATTTTCCGGCGTTGCTTCATATTGCAGGAACTCTGGAAAGACGGGTTCGTTTGCAAGAATATTAGGCATGGCCATGTAGTCCACGGTGATAAGACGCCTGCCAATTTGGTAAGTAAGCCAGGAGGTTTTATACATTGCGACCGTTGGAACGCCGAAGTATGCGCATTCCATAGTTACGGTACCCGTGGAAGCGAGGGCAACATCTGCCTGAGCCAGGGAATCCGCAAGATTACCAATCTGAACTTCCAGATCAGCTGGCAGTTCCATTGAATGCGTCTGATTCAGCAGACTTTCATCGGGAAGAATCATACGAGCCTGGACGTCGGGGCGCTTGGAGCGGATCAATTCCAGAGCGGGAAGCAGGACCGGTAGATGTTGTTTCAACTCACCAAGACGGCTGCCAGGGAGGAGCAGTAAGAGAGGCCCGGCTGAAGGTTTATTGGGATTGATGGTTCCTGCGGCGGCTTTAAATCGATCGAGAATGGGATTGCCAACAAATTCCACCTTAAGCTGAGGAACACGGGCGGTATACCAATCTTTTTCAAACGGGAAAATGGTCAGCAACAAGTCGTAAGCGGATGGCATTTCGTTCGCGCGTCCGGGGCGGGAAGCCCAAACTTGAGGGGAAACGTATTGAATTATCTTTGGATTCCAATTTGAGGAAGTACCCGGTGAGCTTCGCAAGTAGTTCTTTATTTTTGCGGCAAGACGGCGATTGAAGCCGGAATAATCAACGCAAATGATGAGATCCGGTTTACGGTCGAGGGCGAGTTGGAAAAGGGTGTTTAGAAGCTGCTTAAATTTTCCATACCGCTTGAGAACCTCCCAGAGACCGGTTACTGCGTGAGGGGACATATCCACAGCGATTTCCACACCGGCAGCCGCCATACGAGAACCGCCAGCGCCGAAAAACTCGAGGGCAAGACCAGCGCGGGGCTTCAAAGGATTCGCAGAATCATTGGATTCCGCCGTGGTTTGTGTGCGCAGAGCGGTGACGAGATCGGCAGCGAGCATGTCGCCGCTGGTTTCACCGGCAATCACCATGATGCGCCTGGGACTCATGGTTTGTTGGGCGGATACTCGCCGGGCTGGGGACGATTTTCCTTTAAGAATCCGGCAATTCTCAGCGGAACCAGGCTCACGGCGACGCCACATAAAATATTTGTTATCAGAGCGGCGTAATGGATGGGAGCCGGGAATGCGGCTTGTTTCCAGGAGTCATCCGGCTGCTTTTCGTAGAAGTTGATGGGAATGGGAAAACCAGCGATGCGCCGATTGGCCACGTTATATTGCAGGATAAGGCTGCAATAAATGCCCAGGACCAGGCCGATACAAGCGGAAATGCGGAACTTGCGAAACCACGTGGCATCGTAATGGCCGCGGCGCAACCAACGATTGATCGATACAATCGCGTAGATTGACAGAGCCGTCAGTGGAAGAATGAATAGTAGCCCCATAGACCTTAAGTTAGCCTAACTTTGCAATTCCTTCCTGAATCTGGCGGGTGATCTCGAAAGCCAAATCGAGCGCCTGTTTGGCGGATTTTCCGCTCACCACCGGTTCCTGTCGTGCATGGACGCAATTGACGAAACTTTGGAGTTCGACCTTCAACGGTTCGACTTTCTCGATGGGGACGGGTTCGCGGACAATGCGTTTGCCGCCGAACTCGCTGACGATGGTGGAGTCCTTGGCGGAGAGCAGTTTTTTAAGCAGGGAGGATTCCTCCTCGCCTTCACGGGCGATGCGGTAAATAAAACCTTCCTGAGCACGATAATCCAGGGAGACATAGCTGGTCATGGCGCCACCGCTGAACACCCGGATTTTGCGCATGCGTTCGGGACTCACACGGCTGGCAGTAAGATTCGCCACGCAACCATTGGCGAAACGCAGGCGGGCATTGGCGATATCTTCGGATTTGCTGAGCACCGGAATGCCGACGGCGTCGACGCTGGTGACCGGAGATTTCACGAAGGCGAGCACGACATCAAGGTCGTGGATCATGAGGTCCAGGACGACGCCAATATCAGTGCTGCGAGCGGGATAAGGAGAAAGTCGATGGGTCTCGATGAAGCGCGGGTGCGTGGCGACGGTTTCGAGATAATTGAAGACAGGGTTGAAACGTTCCACGTGGCCGACTTGCAAGACGCAATTTTTTTGTTGAGCAATCTGGACGAGTTCGGTTGCCTGAGCGGCGTTGTCGGTCATCGGTTTCTCGACGAGGACGTGTTTGCCTTGCAGAAGCAACTCTTTGGCGAGATCAAAGTGAGTAGTGGTGGGAGTGACGAGGCTCAAGGCATCGCTGGCAGTGGCGGCTTCGGCGATGGAAGAAAAGGACCGAGTGCCGTTTTTGGCGGCGATTTTCTGGGCTGTTTCCGGGAACGAATCGTAAACACCGACAAGATCCACCTGGCCAGCCTTGGCCAGCTCGGCATAAATGCGGACGTGTTCCTTACCGAGCGAACCGGTTCCAATTACAGCCACTTTGATGGTCTGAGACATGCGAAATTTATAGGGGGCAGGGTGGCAGGTTCAAAGGTTAAAGTTGTGTTACGGCGAGATTACGAGTTGCCGATTGAGAGAAGAATGAAACTTTACGCTTTCAACTTTGAAGTTTAGTCCCTAAATCTCCATCCGTGATTTTGACCTACATCATTACTGCGCTGGTGGCTTATTTGCTGGGATCAATTCCCACCGGGTATCTGGTGGGCCGGGCTAAAGGCCTTGATCTACGCACCATGGGAAGCGGGAATATCGGCGCGACGAATGCGTTTCGTATTCTGGGCAAGGGACCGGGCATTTTCGTGCTGCTGGTGGATGGATTGAAAGGGTGGGTGTCGGTGGCGTGGGCGGGAATATTGGTTTATCGATTGATGCAGGGCGGGGCTCGACCGGATGCACAGACCTCTGAATACCTGCGCATCATCGGAGGCGTTTGCGCGATCCTGGGACATAATTACACCTGCTGGCTGAAGTTTAAGGGTGGCAAAGGCATTGCGACTTCGGCGGGAGTGTTGGCGGGGTTGATTCCCATTGCATTTTTGGCGGGATTAATAACCTGGATTGTCGTTTGTGTCCTCACGAAGTATGTTTCCGTGGCTTCGATCACAGCAGCGGCGGTGTTGCCGTTTGCAACGATGTTCGGTGGATACAGCCGATTGATGATTGGGATTGCGACCTTCATGGCGGCACTGGCCATCTACAAACATAAGGGAAATATAGAACGATTGCGTAAAGGAACTGAAAATAAGTTTGGCGCCAAAAAGGCACCGCCAGGAGCAAAGGGATGAAAGTAACGGTTTTAGGTGCGGGAGCGTGGGGAACGGCGCTGGCGAAAGTGCTGGCCGAGGGCGGTCATGCCATCACGTTGTGGGGGCATGACGCGAAGCGATTGGAGGAAGTAAAACGAAGCGGTCGCAACGAACGGTATTTGCCGGGTGTGGAGTTGCCCAAGGGATGGCAGTTTGAATCCGACGTAGCCCGGGCAGTTCAAGGGAGTGAGTTCGTGGTGGCGGCGGTGCCGTCGAAAGCATTTCGCCATGTGACCAGTCGAATGCCGGATTATGCGGGTGTGGTGGTGAGTGTGACCAAGGGGATTGAGTATGAGAGCGGTTTGACCATGTGCGGCATTTTGGCCGAGACTGCGCCCAAAGCCAAGGCGGCGGCAGTGTCCGGGCCAACGTTTGCTTTGGAGGTGGCCAAAGGAATTCCCACGGCATGTGTAGTGGCGAGCAGAGATCCAGGAGTGGTGGGTGCGTCACAAAATCTTTTGCATCAACCGACGTTTCGTGTTTACACCAGCCTTGATATTTTAGGTGTGGAACTGGGTGGATCGTTGAAGAACGTGATCGCAGTGGCGGCTGGTGTATGTGACGGGTTGGGATTTGGGGACAGCTCGAAAGCGGCTTTAATCACGCGCGCGATGGCGGAGATTCGGCGATTGGGAGTTTCCTGCGGAGCGCAGGGAGACACGTTTGCGGGGCTCAGCGGGTTGGGAGATTTGACCGTGACCTGTTTTTCCAGGCTAAGCCGGAATCGTGGTTTTGGAGAGCGTTTGGGCAAGGGCGAGAAGTTGGAGGATGTCCTGGGAAGCATGGTGGCGGTGGCGGAAGGCTATCCGACGGCGCGTTCAGCCTATCAGTTGGCGCGGAAGCACAATGTGATGACGCCAGTGATTGATGAGGTCTATCAGATGCTTTACGAAGGCAAGAACGTGAGACAGGGAGTGAGGGATTTGCTGGCGAGGGATAGCAAGCCGGAAGACTGAGGGGAATTTCGAGTTTCAACTGAAGATGGCCACAAAAAAGCACAAAAAGCGCAAAATGGAGAAGGCGGGAAAAACTAAAGAAAGGACCGCGTCTCGGGGAAACGCGGCCTGAAATGTTTTAACAAGACAGTTACTTCAAAGCATCTTTGATGGCGGCGAGGAGGTCGCTGTAGCGGTCGAAGGGTTTGAAGTGCGGGAATTGTTTTTGGATGGCTTCGGGGGCATGGAAAAAGAAGCCGACGTTGGCTTCGCCGAGCATGGTGGTGTCGTTGAAGGAATCTCCGGCGGCGATGACGTGGTAGTTGAGATTTTTCAAGGCGGCGACGGATTTTTGTTTTTGGTTGGGCTGGCGCAGGCGGTAGTTCACGATTCGGCCATCGACGACTTCCAACTGGTGACAAAAGAGGGCGGGCCAATCGAGTTGCCTCATGAGCGGCTTGGCAAATTCCTCGAAGGTGTCGGAGAGGATAATTACCTGTGTAAGAGAACGGAGTTCGGCGAGGAATTCCTTGCCGCCTTCGAGCGGGCGGAGGGTGGAGATGACGTCCTGAATGTCGGAAAGCTTGAGGCCGTGCTTGTCCAGGATGTTCAAACGGCCTTTCATGAGGACGTCATAATCGGGAATGTCGCGCGTGGTGAGGCGCAGTTCCTTAATGCCGGTTTTCTCTGCGAAGGCGATCCAGATCTCAGGGACCAGCACGCCTTCCAAATCCAAAGTAACGATCGATTGTTTCACTACGGGAATTGTTTCAAAACTTTGTTGCGGTGTCCAGTGGTTCAAAAATTAATGAGTTGCCGCCGGCACGTTGTGGGTTCTTCGCCAGGTCTTCGAAGAAGGAGAGGGTGCGCGGCTTATTGCTTCCATTCTGTCTTAAGCTCATTCAATGAAATCCAATGGCCGGGATTTTTGTCATCAATTTGAGTGGCGATTTCTCGACGAACCCTGGCGTCTCGGAGATGGCGCAAATGTAGAAGATAAGCGGCCAGATGAGCTTGCTGCTCTGCGGCAGTTCAGCTATTTCAGTTTTAATCTCTTCCAAGCTCACAAGAATACGATAGCAGTCCGGTGTTTTCGTGCAACCGTGCTGAAAGGCAGGCTTCACGCATTTAATTTCACGGACTTCCATGATGGTCGAGTGGCGCGAAAATTGGGCGGTTGTTTGTTTGAATGAGAAAAACGGGACGTGGATAAGGAGATGCTCGCTCGGACTCGCGCCGACTCCGTCGACAAAGTGTTGGAATGTTAGGGGAAGCTTTCCCCGGGCTTTGCCCGGGGCTGGTATGGAGCGCCCCTTTGGGGCTTGGGACGGGAGCGTTTGAAAGTCAATTTGAGCCCGGTTTATCGAGAGCGGGAAATGGGAAGGCTTTGGAGGGGATGTGTTGTTCGCGCATGAGGTTGTCCAGTTTAGTGACGATGTCGGGGTGTTCGTCTGAAACATCGTGGCTTTCGGCGATGTCGGTTTGGAGGTCGTAGAGTTCGATGTGGAGGTTGGGTTTGGCGTTGCCTTTGGGTTTGAGGTGCTGGCGGACGGCTTTCCAGTTGCCTACGCGGATGGCTTGCTGGCCGCCGTAAGCCGGGAATTCGCGGTAGAGGAAGGGGCGTTCGGGAAGTTTTTCACCTAGGAGAGTTGAGGCGAAGCTGAGGCCGTCGATGCCGGTGGGAACTGATTTTTTATTTCCACTCAGCTCCAGCAATGTTGGGAGCCAATCTTCGAAGCCGGTCACGCGGTCGGAGGTGGAGTTCGGCTGAATTTTGCCATGCCAGCGCACGATCAATGGGATGCGCATGCCGCCTTCGTAGATGGATGTTTTGCCACTACGGAAAGGACCGCTGGAGTTGAAGAATTTTGTGTCTGTTCCACCCATGTCTTGAGGAGCGGGGCCGTTGTCCGAGGTGAAGACGAAGATGGTATCGTCATCGAGATTGAGTTCCTTTATCAGAGCGAGCATGCGGCCGAGGTCGCGGTCCATGCGGGTGATCATGGCGGCGTAGGCGGCGTGGGGTGTGCGATTCGGTAAATAGCCTTTGCCACCGGTGTAAGGCGTTTCGGGAAGTTTGCCTTCGTATTCCTTGAGCGAGTCCTCCGGGACTTGCAATGCAACATGCGGGACGATGGTGGGGAAGAAGAGGAAGAAGGGATGGTCCTTGTTGTCGCGAATGAAGCGGAGCGCCTGTTCCGCGTAGAGATCGGGGGCGTAAGATTTTCCGGTGAAAGCTTTGTAGCTGGCGGGATCGTTTGAGTCTGCGTCTGCAGGCAGTTTTTGATCTTCGCCGATGGGAGGATTGTCGAGGGCGAGTCGATGGTTGTCATCCCAGAGATATGTGGGGAAAAGATTGTGAGCGACGCGCTGGCAATTGTAGCCGAAGAAACGGGTAAAGCCCTGGTCGAGCGGTTTGCCGGAGCTTTCTGGGCCGCCCAGTCCCCATTTGCCAAAGGCGCCAGTGATGTAGCCGTTTTGTTGAAGCAGTCTGGCCACGGTGATCGTGTTGGCAGGGAGCGGGAATTGACCTTCGGGTTTCAGCTCGCGGTTATCGCGAACGGCGGAATGGCCGGAATGTTTGCCAGTCATCAGCACACAACGCGAAGGCGCGCAAACGGGGCTGCCGGAATAATGCTGGGTGAACTTCATGCCTTCGGTTGCGATACGGTCAATGTTGGGAGTGTGGATTTTCTTTTGGCCGAAGCAGCCGACGTCGGCATAACCCAGGTCGTCAGCGATGAAGAAGATTACGTTGGGTTTGCGTAGCGGCATCGGGGAAGGTTCAGCGGCGTTGATGCACAAAGGGGAAAGAACTGAGAGCAAAGCGACGAGAAATCGGAGGCGTCGGGGCAACAAATGTTTTGGCATGTGCTAATATTAAGGAAAATGTTGGACCGAGCCAAGATGCTTGTGAGATGGCGTAGAAGTCATTCAGATGGCTATTTGTGTGATGTCTTTAATCGTCTTTAGAAAGAAAAATGATGACTAAGTTATTTGTGGTCAAAAGTCTTGTCGATTCGGGAGGTGAGCATGTATAGCGAGGCGTTCAAGAAGTTCAATCGCTGGGCACCGATTCCACTACGGTTGATCGTAGGCTATGGCTTCATGAGGCATGGCTACGATAAGATTGTGCATGGTCCCGAGCATTTCATTGGCATACTGCATGCCATGGGCGTTCCGGCGCCCGAGCTCATGGGATGGGCGACCATTCTCGTTGAGCTTGTTGGTGGATTGGCTGTGCTGATTGGTGCCTTCGTGCCGCTGGTCAGCGTGCCAATGGCGGTGCTTTTGCTAGTGGCGATTTTCACCGTCCACATCCCTTACGGTTTCACCTCGATCAAACTTCAATCATTCACGGCTGCCGGAGCTCAGTTTGGTCCGCCCGGATATGAAACCAACCTCTTGTACCTTGCATGCCTGGCAACGCTGGTTTTAGGTGGCCCCGGACCGTTCGCGGTGGATGGGCTTCTTGCAAGACGTCGAGGAGTCAAGGCACCTCTTTCGGGCTAGGCTCAGTCTGAAAATAATATCGAGAAAAGCATCCTGTTTTCCATGGTTATTGCAGTGGAACCTGAAGCAGGAACGCTGCTAGCCTGTCGCTATCAAAGGATAGCGCCTGCGGCCTCCGCCTTGCCTCAACCAAAATCCCTCCTGCCATTCGGAAATTTCTTTCGACTTTCGGTATAGACCTCCTTTCGTTTTTAAACTAAAGAATATCCATATGAAGGGAAGTTGCCTCTGGAATCAAATCGTGGCTCTCGTCGCTGCGACGTTTATAGGCTGCGCGGGTTGGGCTCCCGCTGCAGCTCCAGGCAGGTTGAGTTCTGAGAAACCGAAGGCGAAGTCGCCATGGGAACGAATTGTATTGGTGGGCGCGAGCGCGACGGCTGGCTTTACCGGCTATGAACCATTTGGAGGCAGTAATACTGTGCGACACAGCTTGAGTCGTTATGTGGATGCGGCATTGATAGCTCCGCATGAGCCGGTAACCAACCTGGCAACGGCAATGTTTTTCTTCCAGCCGGAAACCATAGGCCGGACTCAGATCGAAAATGCGCTTAAAGCGAACCCCACGCTGGTGATCGGAGCCGATTTTTTGTTTTGGTATTGTTATGGTAGAAACTGCACGGATGAAGAGCGGTTGCAGCGGTTTGAGAAGGGGTTGAAGTTACTGGAGGGAGTGAAGTGTCCGCTGGTGCTCGGCGATATTCCTGACGCTTCGGGGGCTGCCAACGAGATGCTTACCAAAGACCAGATGCCGAGTGCCAAGGTGCTAGCGACTGCAAACAAACGGTTGAAGGAGTGGGCGGGCAAACGACCGAGAGTTGTGATTGTATCCTTGTCCGCATTTATGCGCACAGCAACGGCGAATGAGGCGCTCAGGATTCGCGGCTTCAGATTGGAGAAGGGCAAGACGCGCATGCTTTTGCAGTACGACAAGTTGCATCCGAGCCCACCCGGTGCGGCGGTTCTCGCGGTTGCCATTTTGGACGCTGTGCAGGCGAGACAACCGACGATTTCGATAAACGAGATTCGCTGGAATCCAAAGGAAGTGTTCCGCCTGGGATTTAACCCGCCGCAAAAAGTTCAAACCATGCCAGCTGCTGCGGGTAATGCTCCACCGCAAGCTGAGAAGCCGGGAGGCTCGTAGCAAGCAAGACTGAGAAATTCATCCAGCAAGCCTTGGTTTTGTCCCGAATAGCAACTTACCCCATTGTCCGAGGGTGGTTCTTTTGAGTAGAGACAGGAAGTCAATAATCAGTAACCGGATGAAACCTAACATTTTGCTGCTGGCAGAAGATTTGGAAGACGATATTTTTTTATTCGAGCGGGCACTGCGGCGGCGGAATATTGCCTGTGTGGTTCGGGTGGCGAGCAATGGCAACGAAGCGTTGGATTATCTTTTTGGCAAAAATAAATTTGCGAATCGTGTTGCATTTCCGTTGCCATCGCTGGTGATTTTGGACATCAAGATGCCGGAGATGGATGGTTTGGAAGCACTCAAGCATATCCGGCAGGATGCGAGGCTTTCCAAACTGCCGGTGCTCATTTTCACCAGTTCCAAATGTGAAGAGGATGTGGAGTTGGCGTATGAATTGGGAGCGAATGCCTACATGGTGAAGCCGGCGGATATCAACCAACTTGGGGAGATGTTGGAAGTGATGACCAAGTTTTGGTTTGGGATTAATGTTCTGCCAAATTTAAGGCAGGTTTAACCGGGAAAATGCAGTTCAACCAGAGGGGTATATTTTACCGCTCCCTCCTGGCGGGAAGCGGTTCGCAACAGCCGGTCAATCCACGCTCTTAGTTGCGGATTGGTCAAGGGGCTTTTTCAATTTCACTAACGATGAGATTAACTGCCTGGGCGGGAGAGCAGCGGGCCGTATCGATGACAAGATGTTCTCTATTCCAAGGATGATAATCCCATTCAGATACTTCATGCCATGATGGCACACGGTGTCCCACAATATCTGCTGCTCTGGTTTCCACCCTGCGTTGATGCTCCGATGAGTCAGAGCACTTGATCTCAATTTCCACAGCTTTTTGGCCAGTATTTTGGGCGGCTGCAATCCACCGATCTCGCGACAGCTGAATTGGATTGACCGAATCCGCAATAACAATTTGTCCAAGGCTGAGATTGTCCTCTGCGATTGCATATCCTACACGGTAGCCCGCATCGTTCATCGGCCCTGACAATAATTCAGAGTTTTTTATCGCCTGTTCGATGGAATCGATGCGTACATGCACGGCCTTGAGCCGCCGCGCAAGTTCACGGGCGATTGTTGTTTTTCCTGTACCCGGAAGACCGCTGAGGACAACAAGCATATTTAGAGTATGTATATGGTCCATCCATTTTATGGCAAACAAATCGAACTAGCTACAACATATGGATGATATATATGGAGGTGCTGGTCGGTCAGGAATTAATCAGTAACGCCGGAGTCCGCGCCCAAATAGCGTAAATCGAACAATACCAAACAGTGGTGAATACGTTCTGAGGCAAATACGGCTATCCTGTATGTAGAACATTTCGCCGCGCAGGAACATCGTGTAGTTTGATTTTATAATGATTTCTCTGAATCGAGAAACCAGTCCCGTTTCAATTGCGTTTGGGAACGCGAGTTGTGGCGAGTTTCAGCAAGTTCCAGCCAGTAGTGGCGATTTGTGTTTCCACGCAATGCTTTGCTGGCAGTCTTACCGACAGTGGCCGTCCACCGTCTCAAGAAACCCTGTTTTATGCGAGTTTTAACAACTTGAACACAGATGGGCAGGAATAAATACGGATTAAGACGGAGCTTATCCATGGATGAACCCACTGCGGCGGGAGCGCGAATAGTGAGTCGTTTTCCACTACTACGACATTCGGTGGGTTTTCAGTACCGGTCTAATTCGATTTTTTGTAGGCAGGGGTGGATGACGCAGCAACCTGGCGCAGGTTTGCGCCCTCGGGCAGTTGCTGAGCGAGTTTCGTGAGGAGTTCCTCCCAGACGGCAAGTGCCTGCTCCACCTTTTCGAGTTCCTGCTCCAATCTTGTCTTCAGCTCCAATTCCAGTTTCATGGTACGTCAATCGATCTTCCTGCAATATATACTTCCGGCGATTTGATACATATCAACGCCGCGCTTTGATTTCATACAAAGCGATAAAAATATATCACTCATTATTATTACGGGCAAACGGGGCAAATCGTTCAAAAAAAGTGGAAAAATGTTCGGGCGAAGGAATAAGAGCTTGGATTGGATCGATGGAGGAGTGAAATTGTTAATTGGGGGTGATGGTATTTTCCCTTGGATAAGGTTTAAGATTGCAAGACAGAGCCAATAGTTTTAACTAATCGCAGTCGGCAGGTGGACTTGTCGGAAAGGGCGTTACTAAACCGCTTTTAACAATTGAGGAGCGTCGAAATGAGTGCTTACAAATCGGAAAATGAGCAGGTGATTCCGGGAGTTGATCCTGTTGAAATGGTCAAGAGCGCGCAAGATGCAAGGGCGGAAAAGATTGGGCGACGAATCGGCATGGTGATGATGGTTGCCATTTTGGGAATGGCAATACTGCAGTGGCCCGGTTTCATTGTTGATTCATCTCATCTCCATTCATGGAAGCATGTTTATGATATTTCCTTAATACAGAGGGTGTACTTCATGTGGTTCTGTTTGTTTTTTTCGTGTATTGCCATAACGATTTTAGCGGCGTTTGGGGGCAAGTTTGCAGGTTCTTTTTCTGCCAAACTGCGAACTCCTTCGGTTTTGATCGGGCTTATAGGTTTATCCATTCTCATAATTGCTGCAGTGGTTTTCTTTTCCCGTCCGTATACGGGCACAAGTCTGAATCTCGTGGACGGGCGGTATTTTATGGGCGGATGGTTCCTGCTTGTTTGGGGGATTGTTTTTAGGAAATAGGATTGTCCGATATCGACCCGGAGTAGATTTACATGATTGGCAGGACGGTTGCAGATGCGGTGACTCCGAACAAACTCAAGTGCAACGCGAGGATGAAAGCAAGGAAATGAGCATTTATAAATCAGATGATGATCAGGTAATTCCGGGAGTTGACCCGATACAATTGATCAAGGACTCGCAAAACGCCCGCGCGGAGAAAATACAGCAGCGAACCGGGATGGTGTTCGGTGTTGCCGTGTTTGGAATGATAGCACTCCTCATGCTTAAATTTGCCAACGGGCCCTACACTCCTTATCGGTCTTCCAAAGCATTTTATGACACATCCTTCCTGCAGAGGTTTAGTTTTATGTGGCTCACCCTGCTAATGGCGTGTATTCCGGTATCGATGCTGGCGGGGTTCAGGATCAAATATCCATTTTTGTTTTCATCCAAGGCGCAAACTCCTTCGATTCTGATTGGAGCGATAGGATTGGGGATCGTGATTTGTGTCGCAGCAGTTTTCTTTTCCCGTCCGTATTCGGGAGTGAAGTTGGACCGTGCCAGTGAAGGTTGGTATTTTATGGGTGGATGGTTTCTTGTTTTGTGGGGGATTGTCTTTAGGAAGTAGGTTGGTTGAGTGCGAGTCGAGGGCGAATTGGGATTTTGCTCGATGACTTTTGAAGTTGGACGCGGCCCGGGATGCGAGCCGCGCGTAACAATAAGGAGTGAGACTAAACAGTTCGGTGCCATGATTACTTAGCGTCGGAATCGTTTTGAGCGAGGTGCGGCGGGTTCGGGAGCCCGGCCGGTGGCACGCTTGATCTCTCGCGAGACCTGTTCCTGCGTGACCTGGGCTTCCATTTTCGCGGGGGCTTCGACATAGCGAATGCCGGGGCCTTCGTTCCATGGACCGCGGGCGTCGATTTCGCCGTAGTCGCCCTCGCCGGTGGAGTCGTTATAATATTGATTCACGACATTGGGTGTGGGTGGAATGTTGCCGATGGTGAAAGGATCTTTGGTGAGGCTATTCAGCGCGGTGGTGAAAGCCTTGAGATGGGTGATTTCGCGCGTCATAAGGAACTGGAGCGCATCCTTGGAGCCGGCGTCGTCGCAGAAAT
This sequence comes from Pedosphaera parvula Ellin514, assembly GCF_000172555.1. Lineage (NCBI taxonomy): Bacteria > Pseudomonadati > Verrucomicrobiota > Pedosphaerae > Pedosphaerales > Pedosphaeraceae > Pedosphaera > Pedosphaera parvula. The sequence goes on along the minus strand of NZ_ABOX02000060.1, from coordinate 28 downwards.
TGATGAGGCGTTCGTAAACGATTTTGGC
>NZ_ABOX02000059.1 GCF_000172555.1 Pedosphaera parvula Ellin514 | reverse complement strand
AATTATCCAGCTATTTGATGAACGGCGCTGTGGACGGATATGGAGAGCCGCCGACCAAGCCAAATGGCAAGCCGGGAGGGCTTGCTCCCGATTCCTACAAGGCCACCCAGTTCCAGCAAGATGCAATCATCTTCTGGCAGCCGCTTGAAACCAACCCCGGTGACTGGAACGACGGTTCCAGCAAACCCGACGAAGGCATCACCAAGTTGCATTCGGTAGGCACTTCACTCGGCATCGTGGATGGGCACGTTGAATACATGCAAACCGTGAAGTTTTACGCCGAGGGAAACATCGTAACCAAGAATCGGGTTTGGTGCAACCCAGGCACCGTGGACGGCCGCTAATCAGTCTCTGAATCAAAGAAATCCGAAAATGAAAAACATTTTTCCCGGTATAATCCTTTTGTGCGCGAGTCTGACCTTGGCTCTCACTGGCTGTAACAAAAACGCCAACGCCAGGGGTGAACTTGAAAAAGCCGCCAGCCTGTTAGAGAAATCCGAGACGGCACCCGCACCCGTGGCGCAATCACCGCAACCTGCAGAGGCAACCACCACTGTGGCCTCCCCATCGCAACAGATGAATCAAGCCATGGCTGCGTATAAAAGTGGGAATCTCGAAGACACTGTAACGCGCCTGCAAATCCTTCGGGCTGCGCCAGCCATCTCCCCCCAACAACGCGTGGCTGTGAATGATGCCACGGCAGCAGTGATGGCTGATATATATGCCAGGGCGGCCAAGGGCGATGCCGGTGCGATGCAGGCCGTCAAACAATACGAGCAGATGCAAACCCACAGCCATTAGCAATGAGCTGTGCGGAATGATTTACCTCCTTAAAATACAAAGGAGCCGGAACTTTCGCACCGGCTCCTGCTTCTGCTTGCTTTGAGCGGCATCACTGCCGCTCAGCATGATGGTCTACTGCCTACCATCCGTGGCCATGACCGCGATCTCCCCCACGCTCCCAACCACGGTGATCATAGTCTCGGTGCCCATAACCGTAATATCCCGGCCGACCATAGTAATAGGACGGAGGCGCTACCACCACAAAGGGCGGAGGCGCAAACACTGGCCTCGGTTCAACATAAACCGGCGCAGGTGCCACATACACTGGTGCAGGCCGGCCGATGATAATCGGCGGCGGTGGCAGCAACGGCAGCCCGATGCCGATGTGGAAACCCACCCCGGCTTGAGCCGCGGAAACCGCTCCTACCAGCACTGCTGACAGTAACAATATTTTCTTCATACAATGGTGAGACGACTCCCTATATTTTTCATTTAAGCCAAACTCATCTTTTTATTAGTTTTTCGTTGAATAACTCCACTCCTGATTCGTCTCCCACTAACTCAATCGCTGGCCGAAATGACTAAAACAACCAACTAAATCCATGCTCCATCCCTTGACAAATACGGTTAAGTTCAACCGGAGAATCACGATGTTTTAATAGTGCAATACCCTTGCCATCGCCGCCAAAGTCTGCTTCACTTTTTCAATCAGGAAGTTCGCGCGTCAACCCCGTAATATTTGGAGTACCCAAAGCTATGGATGCCAAAGACGATAAAAAAATGGAGGACCTCATCTTGCACCAGTTGTATTCACAACCTGGACGCCAAGGCGTTCTGGTCCCCTCAATGTTCAGCCCGCCCATCATGCTGAGCAACATCTTCCGCATCGCCTGCGCCTTGAAAAGCAAGGGCTACACCACTCAACCTGATCGCCGCTCGGGTGGTTGGCACCTCAAACTACTCGATCCTGGCATCTCCGCCTGCCAGTCCGGAGTCACCACCTCTGGCAGCCCTCCCACTTTAAAGCGGTTGTAGCCTGTAGCTTGCCATTCTTCTCAGCATAGCCCGATCAGTGCAAAGCCAGGAGGTTGAGAGTTCGAATTATTGTATTGCAGGGAACGTCCTGGCCCTGCCTTCATCCGGCACGTCCGGAAAATTCCCCCCAAAACCCTCAATCAAAATTTGACGACGCCCCCCCACCAAGACCACAGTGTCTTAACGGAGCATCTTGCATCCAGTTTTAGATCCAAACAAACACAATGGAATTATCAATAGGTAAACTGCCTGATAAATTGAAGGCTGCCACCGCATCCGCAGCCAAATCGGTGGGCGTCGAAAATCCTCCTGTCTGGCAGAACACACAGGAGGTAGCCACCATCAACTTGCTCAACCTTCCCTCACTTTGCCTCTTCCTGGATCATGTCGCCAAGATTGAGGGCTTTAAGGATTCCAACCAGGCCTTGAAAAGCACCCGGTTGAAAAATTTGCCCTGGTGGGAAACCAGTATCTGGCTGCCACTTCTGTTCGATCCCCGGCCGGAACCGACCGTCGACAGCCTGGGTTCGCGGAGCTTTCTTGGAAGTTGCCCCGGACTCATCTCCGAGCTGGAAGACATTCAAAAAAAATCCGATTTGGATCTTGGCGTAACGCCGCCCGGTTATGAGGAAATGAGAGCGGCTCCCGAAAAGACTCAACGTTCCGGCTTCACCCTGCATGGCGACCATCGTGCAGCGATCCAGTGGGTCTGGAAAGGTCTTTACGACGGCGCCCAACTCGCCCTGCGCAACTCAGCTCCGATGATTGGTTTCAGCTAGGGAGTTTTCTGCCCGGCAAGGCCCCGAGACAATTAATTTTGTTCGCCGCGCCAATGACGGAGAATTCGTTGGCCAATCCCATCAGCTCTCGTTATCTTGGCATGGGACTATGATCCGCTCATTTGCGTTCACCACTCAGGGAAAACTGCATAGCAAAGACTTCCAGATTAACCTGATGCCCTCGCTGCTTGCGGATGCGAGTCTTTTCCTTTGGGTCGATCTGGAAAAAGCCACTGGCGAGGAATCCAGGCAAATATTGGATGAGGTATTCCACTTTCATCCCCTATCCATTGAAGATTGTATAGCGGAAAGCCCCACGCCCAAAGTGGAGGAATATAACCCCGGGGAATATGATCGATTCGCGTCTTACCTCTTCATGGTCATTCATGCCGTGGATTACAGTCGCAAGAATGGCTTTTTCGCCACCAAGGAACTTAATTTTTTCCTGGGAGAGAAATTCCTGGTGACTTACCACGATGTTCCTCTGCAACCCATAACTTCGGCCGAGGAACTTTGCCTGAAAGGCGCGACGCATGTGGCCCGCTCTCCTGACCGCATCGCCCATACCCTCCTGGACTATGTCGTTGACCATTATAATCCCGCCTTGAACGAACTTTCAGAGGAAATGGCGAATGTGGAAGCCCAGGCTCTGCAGAATCCGAATAAAAAAACTCTCAATACAATTCTTCGCCTGAAGAAAAAGGTCAATCGATTGCGACAAATCATGGGCCCGCAACGGGATGTCATGGCCCGTGTCGCGCGGGGTGAGTTTAAGGTGATTCATGCCGATCTCGTGCCGTACTATCGTGATGTTTACGATGGCCTTGTCCGTATTTCAGAACTGGCACAAAGCTACACCGATTCATTGACTGGCATTCTGCAGGTTTACCTCAACATGTCTTCCAACCAAACCGGTGAAGTTGTCAAACTGCTCACTCTAATTACTGTCATCACCACCCCCTTGATGATGATTGGCACCTGGTACGGGATGAACTTCAAAGACATGCCGGAACTGAGCTGGCGTCATGCCTATCCCATTGCGGGAGGCATTATGATACTTTCAACTGGCGCCACTTACTGGTATTTTAAGAAGAAAAAATGGTTTTAATGGTGACAACGGCACGATATTTGAAAATAAGCAGCTCAGCATTTCCACAATGCCTCCCAAATCCAGTTTTTTAGATAAAGTCTTAGGCCGTATCAACCGCCTCGACGCCGAAGGGTTGCAAACTGTTGTTCAACGCCTCGCCAGCGAACGCAGCTTCCTCGAGACTCTCTTCAATACCATTGAGGATGGTGTGCTGGTGATCGATGCCAACAGCAGGATTGTTTATTTTAATCAAGCGGTCACCCAACTCCTCGGCTTGAAATCTGATGACGCCGAAGGTCGTCCCATTTCGGACTTCCTCCCGGAAATGAATTGGAAAAAGCTTGCCGCAATGGATACCGCCGGCGGCCAGCGCGTGGTTCGGCACGAGTTTGAAGTCAATTTTCCACGCCCGCGCTTCATCCGGCTTTACGCCGCGCCGCTGGACGGCGAAGCCGTGGGCACTTCCGGCCTGGCCCTGATCCTGCACGACGCCACGGAGGCTCGTCAGAAGACCTTCGAAGCCATCGAAAGCGAACGTGTTCAGGCGCTCACTCTGCTTGCTGCCAGTGTAGCTCATGAAATCGGAAATCCCTTGAACGCACTGCACATCCATCTCCAGCTCATGGAGCGCGAGTTGAAGAAGCTTCGCTCTTTGCCAACTGAGCAGGTGGCCACCGGTGGACTGCGGGCCCGTCGCGCGGCTCGTGCTCAGGCAAGCACCGTCTCCGATGACCTCAGCGAAATCACTGCCAAAATGGAACAGTATCTGGGCGTTGCCAAAGGCGAAATCAACCGGCTCGACTATATCATTACCCAGTTCCTCCAGGCCCTGCGTCCAACTCCTCCTCAACTAAAGCCGACCTCGCTTAACGAGGTCGTCGAAAAAACCGTCACCCTGCTCCGCCCGGAACTGGACAACCGCGGCCTGACAGTGAAGGAAAAGCTCCTTCGCCAGTTGCCAAGCGCTCCGATCGACTCCGTCCAGCTCCAGCAGGTATTGGTCAACCTTTTCAAAAATGCCATGCAGGCCATGACCAAGGGCGGGGTTCTCACCCTGCAAACCGGCAAAGGGCTGGATGGTGTCTGGGTGAGTGTGGCGGATACCGGAGGCGGCATACCCCAGGAGCAGATTAATCGAATTTTCGACCCTTTTTATACGACCAAAAAAAAGGGTTCGGGACTGGGATTGATGATTGTGCAACGCATCGTTCGCGCCCATAACGGCAGAATTGAACTGGAAAGCCACGTCGGCAGAGGCACTACTTTCCGCATCTGGTTGCCTTTGCACGAGCGTTCACCGCGCTTGCTCAATGACGCGTCCACGGATAAAAAATAGGTCGGCAAACGTGAGACATGAAATTGACCGAGAAACCAATGCTGCTGATAGTCGACGATGAAAAGCCCACGCGTGACGGTTTGCGCGCTGCTTTGGAAGATCGTTACGACGTCTACGTGGCGGAAGATGCCAAGGCCGCCATGGAACTTCTCGAACGTGAGCACTTCACCATCCTGCTGACCGACTTTCGCCTCCCGAACGAAGACGGGATGAAATTGATTACTCGCGCCAAATCGCTTTCCAAGCCTCCCATCTGCATTCTCATGACCGCCTACGGCTCGGAAGAACTTGCCGTGGATGCCATGAAGCGAGGCGCGGATGATTACATTGCCAAGGGCCGCCTGCAGATTGATGAACTTGAAATGCGGATTGCCCGCGCGGTTCGCCAGCAGGACCTTGAGGTTGAAAACGCCAGCCTGCGCGCGCAACTTGAGACCAGGTTTGGCATGGAGAACATTGTTGGCGAATCACCTGCGATGCAGGAGGTCTTCGACGCCGTCCGACAAGTCGCCCCCCACCGCTCCACCGTTCTGTTGCTCGGCGAGAGCGGCACCGGCAAGGAGCTCATCGCCCGCGCCATACATCAACTCAGTCCCCGCAGCAAACAGTCCATGGTCACCGTCCATTGCGCCGGACTGCCTCCCACCCTGTTGGAAAGCGAACTATTCGGCCATGAGAAGGGCGCTTTTACCGGCGCACACGAGCGCCGCATCGGCCGCATCGAGCAGGCTCAGGGTGGCACCTTGTTTTTTGACGAAATTGGTGAAATTGATGCCAGCACGCAGGTCAAGCTGCTCCGCTTTTTGGGCGAAAGAACTTTTGAGAGGCTCGGTTCCAATAAGACCCTGACTGCCGATGTCCGCCTGATTGCCGCCACCAACAAAAATCTGGAGGAGATGGTCAAAGCCGGCACCTTCCGTGAAGACCTCTTTTTCCGCCTGAGCATTGTTCCCATCCGTCTCCCTCCCCTCCGCGAGCGTGCCGGAGACATTCCACTTTTGGCCCAGGGCTTCCTGAGCGAGTTCGCCACTGAAATGGGGAAACCGGTCAAAGATTATACCGCCGAAGCTTTGGAAGCCTTGATTAATTATCCATGGCCGGGCAATGTCCGTGAACTGCGGGCAGCCATTGAGCATGCGGTCGTGTTATGCAGAGGGGATCGTATCACCTTGCGCGACCTGCCGCCATCAACTCGCTCCGGAGGCGGTGGCACGGCTTTGGCCGGTGACCCCAAAAAAAATTTGGCAACCAATGACATGACTGTAAAAGAAGCTGAAAAACAACTAATTCTCCGCGCGCTGAAGGAGGCCAACGGGAACCGGACTTTGGCCGCAGCCAAAATTGGCATGAGCCGCCGCACACTGCATCGCAAATTGCATAGCTACCATCTGGAAGGATTTTAATAATGCCGTTTATTCAAGACTGGATTCATCGTGCCGAAGAAGGTGGCGGCACACGCTATCTGAAATATGCCCTGATAATCTTCGCCTTCGTGGCCATGATTCTGAGCTACAATTATCGCGGGTTCAAAAACATGTCCAACCTGGAGTCCATGGACGCCGCCCAACTGGCGCGCAATATTTCCGAGCACAAAGGGTATAAGACCCAATTCGTCCGTCCTTTCAGCACCTACCTCCTGCAGAAAGCCGCTGTTGAGAAGTACGGTCCTTTGCCCGTAGGCAACCTCGAAGACCGCGCCCAGCTTCACGCCATGCACCCGGACATCTCCAACCCTCCGGTGTACCCGCTCGCACTCGCTGGCCTGATGAAGGTCGTACCGTTCAAATATTCGGTCAGTTCACCCAAATCCATCTGGAACCGGGCCGGAGCGTTCTGGATGTACGAACCTGATTTTGCCATAAGCGTATTCAATCAGTTCCTGTTTTTTATCGGTGTGGTTCTCGTCTTCTTTATTGCCCGTCGTCTTTTTGATTCAGCGGTGGCCTGGACCTCGGCAGCAGTTTTCTTCGGAACCGATTTATTCTGGCGCTTCAGCATTTCCGGCCTTTCGACCATGCTGCTGATTGTCATTTTCCTGGTTTTGGTTTTGGGTTTGATTTTGCTTGAGCAGGCGGCGCGTGACGGCAAATGGAAGGAGTCGTCACTTCTCGCGCTCGCAGCCACGGTTGGAGTCTGCGTTGGCATCGGCACATTGACACGTTATTCATTTGGCATATTGATGCTTCCCATCCTCTTGTTTTTCATTCTATTCCTGCCCCAGCGGAGGGTAATCTTCTCTCTCGCAACAATTGCGGCGTTCGCTGTCGTCCTCGCTCCCTGGGTTTTCCGCAATTACCGCCTCAGTCATACCGCCTTCGGCACTGCCCAATACGCCATTTACGAAACCGTGGCGCCCTTCACTGAACATCGGCTGTCACGCTCGCTCAAACCTGACTTTTCCCAGGTTCACTACAATCAAATTTGGTTTAAATTCCTCGGCAACTTTCGCTCGGAAGTAGCCGAAGATCTTCCCCGCATCGGCGGCAATTGGGTCAGCGCTTTCTTTTTAGCCGGGCTGCTTATCAGCTTCAAGCATCCCGGCCTGAACCGCCTGCGTTTCTTCCTGCTTTTCTCACTGTTTGCTTTTCTGGTCGCTCAGGCCCTTTTCCGAACGCAGTTGGCTGAAGATTCACCCATCATCAATTCTGAAAACCTTCTGGTGATTTTGGCTCCTTTGATCATAATTTTTGGAGTCAGCCTTTTTTATACCCTGCTGGACCAGGTATCCTTCCCGATTCCCCAACTGCGAAGCCTGGCCATAGGTGGATTCTGCGCCATTCTCTGCCTGCCCATGATTTTAACCTTCGTCTCGCCACGAGTGAATACCATCGCTTATCCACCTTATTATCCACCCATTATTCAAAAAATCTCGAGCTGGATGAAGCCTGACGAGCTCATGATGAGTGACATCCCAGCCGCGATAGCTTGGTACGGTGATCGCCAATGCATGTGGCTTCCCTTGAATGCTCAGGACGATTTTTTCCAGGTGAATGATTACCTGAAACAAGTTCACGCGGTGTATCTCACTCCCCAAACCATGGATGGCCGTTTCCTGACACAATGGGTGCGTGCCGGTGAACATAGCTGGGGCAGTTTCATCCTGGAAAGCATGGTAAAAAAAGAATTACCCCCGAATTTTCCCTTGCGAAAGTCCCCCTCGGGTTTCCTTCCGGAACAACTTTTCCTGACGGATCGCGATCGCTGGTCTGAAGCGGCCATTCAATAAGCTGACGGGGCCGCCTGCCTTGACCAGGTGATTTGCCCGCCAGCTATTAACTTTGCTTATGATGCGTGCGCCTCCAGCACGTGCCAGCATTATCAGTTCCATCTAAATCAGCATTCAAAAAATTTCGGGGCAAAAGTGGTTTTTAGCTTGAATAACTGACCTGAAGCTGCGTCAGATGGTCAAAAGCACTGTGAACCCTGAACTCCCAACATCCATGGACTCCGCTCCCGCAGACGGGATCTTTAAAAAAGATGGCGTCTATTATCTGCGACTGCTCTTTCCGTGGGAGACTCAGTTTGTCAACATCGCTCTGCACGGCGCTCTCAGCTACGCGGATGCGTTGAAAACATTCCAACTCCTTTATTCGCGGATCAAATCGTTGCCCGCTTACATTCCCTGATTCCTTTCCGCTAAGAAAGCTTTGGCTCTTCTCTTGGAAGCTACTTCACGTTACACACACTGTGGATGAGACGGATCCACCTGCGTTTCCTCAAGTGTAAGAATAACCCTTAATGAGCAAGTAGGCCCAGGCCCCAAAAAAGACCATGGGCATTAAAATCGGGCCAATCCATCCGCTATACAACAAGAGCTGATCTTTTCCTATCGTGGGCAAATAATCCGCCTCCCTCGTCATTGGCCTCAGCAAACCCCGCCACCGACGTATCGCCACCCATGCCGCCAAAATGCCAACAAAGCTCAGCAGACAGAAGCACGCGCCGGTAATGGGCACTAAAGGAAACAGAAAATCGTTGCCGGGTGTGGGAAACGGAGTATTTCCCCGGTGACCAATCGTCAAGGCAGTCAGGAGAAACGCCTGGGACCCGGTAAACCAATTCAACCGACTGCTCATCACATTGTCCTCACGCGCAATCTCGTTCCGGATGGCCTTGTAACGCTCAAAGGTCTCCTGGTCGTAGGTCGATTGCTTTTCAACGTCGCTCATCGCAGAATTTACTTCGGTTGAGAACTCTCCTCTAACAAATGGAGCTTACTCCACGAGGTGCCGCACCGCCAGTTCTCGGCTGGACATTGGAAGGCTTCAAAAACCTGATTTCCGACCTCCTCCAAACCGGTCAACCGAATCACCATTTATTATTGAATTCCGACAAGCGAGTGATACAGTTGTGTCTGTTCCCTGCATTCAGTTTAACCAAACCAATCCCCTATCTCCCATGAGAAAAATAATTCTCGGTGCCGCAATTGCTGCGGTTGCTGGCATGTTCAGCACACGTGCCGGTGTCATTATTTGGCAATCACCCCAGGTCATTACCGGGGCGGCTGACGTGCTCACCAATGGAACATATTTTGGTTCCTGGGCCCCATACGATGGTGGCGCGAATGGCATGCCGGTTAACGGCGTGACCTTTCAGGGTTTCTCGGATTTGCCCAGTCTGGCCTCGAGCTTTGATGGCGGCCAAAACGGCTATAATGGATTCGCATCGCCAGGCACTCCGGACGTCAATTATAACAATCTCCTGCAATACGCTGCCTTCGCCAACGGCATCAGCCTCACCTTCAGTTGGGGCGGCATGACGCCAGGCCACACTTATGAAGTTCAGTTATGGGCGAATGACGCCCGTGGCGTGACTGGAGGGCGTTGGGAGAACTTCAGCGGAGGAGCCATTGGCGCCACTGCTTATGGCACCGACACTTCAGACCCCGTTGGTTATTCTTCACCCCTCTTTAGCGGCAACGCCAGCGCCGGATATTATATTGTCGGCACCTTTGCGGCGGACAGTTCCCGGTTCGGAGGAGGTTTTGTTGACGGCATTTGCCAATAGCACTGCCAGCGCGCAGATCAACCTCGTGCAAGTCCGCGACATCACCACACCACCCTCGCAACCGATTAATGGCGGATATTCCGCAGCGGTGTTGTCCGACCATCCGTTGGCTTATTACCGGCTCAATGAACAAGGCCCGCTGCTGCCGGACATCTCCACCAACAGCGGCAGTCTCGGAGTAGCGGGAAACGCGACGAATTTTCCCGGCGCCGGACACCAGATTGCGGGGGCGATCGCAGGCGACCTGAACACGGCGATGACGTTTAGCGCCATTGACACCAATTCTGACGACGGCGGAGTGCCCGTGATTATTCCCTACAATTCTGCTTTAAATGCTTCCAGTTCGTTCACCATCGAGGCATGGCTGCGACCAACCGAGGAAGGCGCGGGGAACGCGCAGTGTCCGCTCTTTAACTGCCAGGCCAGCACTGAAGACTATGGCTGGGACTTCTACCAGCGCGCGTCCGACGCGGGAGCCGGCCCTCAAGGTTTCGAATTCTATATGAACGATGCCAGCGGAGCGCGGGTGGCAGATGCCGTGGGCGGCACTTATACCGTGGGCCAATGGTGTCATTTGGTAGCGGTTTATAACTCGAGTGCTGCCACCGCCACGCTTTATGTGAATGGAGCGCAGGTGGCTCAATCCGCCGGCATCAGCGGATATGTGCCAAACCCTTCCTACCCGATGTCCATTGGCGGCTATTCGGACGGATCGCAGAATCCGTTTGTTGGCGACATTGACGAATTTGCGTATTACACCAGCGCGTTGTCATCGGCCCAGGTCCTCGCGCATTACCAGAATGGAACCAATGCCTCGCGGAGTACTCCATACAAGTCGCTCATCACTTCGGACGGCGCGGTGGAATACCTGCGACTGGATTCGCCCGCAGTCAATGTGGCGGTCAATGCCGGCACTCTTGGGTCGCTGGCAAATGGCGTTGACTCCAACACTGGTAACCCGGTGTCCGGCCCCGCTGCGCCGCTTTTCCCCGGCTTTGAATCCCCTGGCACTAACCTCGCCGAGTTTTTTGATGGCACCAGTGATTATGTCGAGCTGTTGAATCCGCCAGGTTTGAATTTCACCGGGCCAATTACACTGGAGGCATGGATTCAACCCGCCGCGACGCAGCATACCGCGGGTGATATCATCGCCCACGGCCACAATCACGACGCCACCGCGGAAGTGGTGTTGCGCGTCAACGACACCACCAGCTATCAAATTTCATCATATGATGGTATTAACAACTACGGCGCCTCAGCCCCCATCCCGGCGCAGGACTTGGGCAACGGCAACTGGGTCCATCTGGTCGGAACTTACGACGGTGCCAGTTGGAATCTCTACCGCAATGGCGTGCTGGTCGGGTCCTCGGGTGCCGATGTCGGCTCCTTGCCAGTGCCCAATGCCAGCTGGGCCATCGGCGCGCGCGGAAGATGGAAGTACGCCAGCGGTTATCCGATCAACGGGCTGGATCGGCAATTCACCGGTGCCATTGATGAAGTGGCCATTTACGATCACTCCCTGACACCAGATCGCGTCCAGGCACATTACAACGAAAGTTTGCAGGGCCTGAAGTTAAGTATCTCCGGCGGACAGGTGACACTGACATGGGTGCTGGGCACCCTGGTGAGTTCCACCAGTGTCACCGGGCCGTATGCACCAGTGTCAGGCGCGACCTCGCCGTATCAGCCCACGCTTAGTGCGGGTCCCCATTTCTATCGCCTCAAATACTGAGCGAACTATTGGGCTACACACAATGGAAGCCGGGAGCATTCCCGGCTTCCATTCGTCACATTCATTTCGGCTTTCCGTGGCCTTTTACTGGCACTCCCTTTTGCAAAAAAGTCCTGCTTTATCGGGAATTAAGATGGAACTATTCTTTGTGCCGTACTAGCGCGACGGGCGTTTAGCGCGCGTCACATCAGTTGTCGTCTTGATGAACTGTTTTGGCGACTGCCCTGTTTCGCGGCTGAAGGCCGTGCTGAACCCGCTCGCGGATTCATAACCCACGGCGAGTGCTGTTTCGGTGACCGTTTTTTGCCCGGAGTTGAGCATGGCCTTGGCAACCGACAGCCGCCAATGCAACAGATAGTTCAGTGGAGTCATTCCGATTACCCGGCCGAAGCGCGCTGCAAAAGAAGACCGAGACATGCCGGCTTCGCGCGCGAGTGTAGCGAGCGTCCACGGATGCTCAGTTCGCGTGTGGATACCACGCAAGGCCGTCGCCAACTGTGGATCACGAAGTCCTGCCAGCAATCCGGTCGCATTCAAGTCGGATTGAACGGAGCGCAAGGCTTCAACGAGCATGATTTCGATGAGGCGCGTTAACACGAGCGACTGACCCGCGCGCTTTTCCAACGCCTCGCGCTTGATGAGTTCGATAATGGGCACCACGCTGCCAATGCCAGGGTCATTTCCGCGGAGGTGGACCATCTTCGGCAATAAGTCGAGTAGCATCGAGGAATTGATGGAATCAAAGGTGAAATAGCCGCCCAGAAGGCTTGCAGATGGTTTTGTCGTTGCGTCGCCATGAAAAACCTCCTCCAGCTGCTTTCCGGACGGAATGGGCTTCATTGACTTCGGCTTGGTCTTTGAGTCGCTCGCCAAGGTAAACCCCGGCGTGGCCGGAAACAAAACGAAGTCGCCCGTTTCAAGAATTTTGGCTGGAATTCCATCTGGGGATAACCAGCACGGCCCTTTGAGAACCAGTGCGAAGCTCGGATGACCAAACTTGGAGTAGCTCACACCCCAGCGCCCGCTGCCATGCACGAGCGTGGCCACGATCGCTTGCGGCTTAAGAAGGGTGACAACAGCGGCTAAAGCATCCATTTGGACTATCTCAAATGAATCTCGGACTTGCTCTTATAGCAAGTCCGAAATTTGCTGCTATCGTCGATGTCATGCAAAAACATATGAATTCCACTGTTCTCATCACCGGTTGCTCCTCTGGTTTCGGCAAGGCGAGCGCCGCATTGTTCCTCACGCGCGGCTGGAACGTCATCGCCACGATGCGTTCGCCCAAGCCAGAGTTGTTCGAAGTGAGCGATCGGTTGCTCATCACTTCGCTCGATGTCACCAATCCGAAGAGCATTTCCGACGCTATAGCGAAAGGGATCGAGCGATTCGGAAAGATTGACGTTCTCGTCAACAATGCCGGGATCGGCCTCTTCGGAGCACACGAGGTAACACCAGACGAAACCATCCGTCAGGTGTTCGAAACAAATACCTTCGGTGTAATGACGGCCAACCGCGCCATTGTTCCTCACATGCGCGAACGCGGATCGGGAACGATTATCAACGTGACATCAAGCGCTGGCATCGCGCCGATGCCGATGGTGGCGGTTTACACGGCGAGCAAATACGCAATCGAAGGATTCTCGGAATCGCTGGCATACGAGCTTGGAACGTTTGGCGTTCGGGTCAAGATCGTCGAGCCCGGACTCGCTCCCTCGACAAGCTTCGCCGCCAATTCCGGTGGTCGCTGCGACAATCTGATTCCTCCCGCTTACGCCGAGTATGCGGGAGGTTACCTCAAATCAATGCAGGACTATCCCACCGCCTATACCAGCCCCGAAGATGTCGCTGAGGCCGTCTATACCGCTGCGACCGATGAGAGCAATCGCCTTCGTTATCCAGCGGGCGCTGACAGCGTGATGTTGGCCGAAATGCGCAAATCACTTCCGGAGAAGGTGTTTTTGGCACGTGTGCGCGCAATGACCGGAGGCAACCAAACAGAATAGCAAAGATCACTACGTGGGGACCTCCGCCTTCCCGCATGTAAACTCCGTCCTGGCAATTCGCTCCCTCCACCTCTTTTCCCGAGGCTGCTACCGCAGTCTCTCGAAAAAGGGGACATGCTCACGGAATTAGGACAACGCCTTTCGGGAAGAATTGTCAAATTGCGCCCGCCTGATAGATCATCCTCGACGACTTCTTTGTAGCGATGTTAACTCAGCCTAAGTGAAAACACTCCAACCGCTCTCGCCGCCGAAGGCCTTCTCAAATTCCGCCCGGACCATCGTCAGATTATCGTTTTTGATAACCGCCCTTGCCGTCCGGGCCTCGGAACCCGCCGGCTCCGGCCCTCAGGCGACGCTGGTGGCCCCGGGCATCTGGCGGATCCATTTCGGCAATCCAGAGCCCTTCACTCCCATCCATTTCCAGAGCGCACCCATGGACTCGTCGGCCCTCAAGACGATGCCTGACAAGAAGCCCATTCCCGTGGACCAAAACAAAATCTCATTCCGATGCTCTGATCGCGGATGCTCCGTGCTCCTGCCGATGAAGTCAGGTGAAAGCATCTATGGGCTGGGGTTGAGCACGAAATTGTTCGATTTGACGCAAGGCAAAAACGGCCAATCCGGCCGCCATGTCTTCCTCAAACCAACCGATTCCCCAGAAAATGAACTGGGTGAATCCCACGCGCCTGCTCCATTTTACGTTTCCTCAGAAGGCTACGGCGTGTTTATCGACACAGCCCGGTTCGCCTCATTTTACACGGGGAATAACTCGCCGACGCTCGACGCCGTCGAAACCCACGGCCGGGAAGTGAAAACCAACACCACCGGTCGCCCGCGAGGCATGAAAACGATGCTGGTGGACGTACCCGCGGCCAAAGGTCTGGACATTTATGTGTTTGCCGGTCCAACCATGCTCGACGCAGTCAAGCGCTACAATCTTTTCTCAGGCGGCGGCGTAGTCCCGCCATTATGGGGTTTGGGCATTCAATATCGCGGCCACGCCAAACTCGGCGCCGATGAAACACTCGAACTAGCCAACCGCCTTCGCGCCGACCACCTCCCGTGTGACGTCTGGGGCATCGAACCGGGCTGGCAATCCAAAGCGTATTCCTGCTCCTTCGTCTGGAACTCCAACACCTTTCCCGATCCCGACGGTTTCCTCCAGAAAATGCGCGGCCTGAATTACCACATGAATTTCTGGGAACACGCCTTCACCCATCCTTCCTCCCCGATTTACAACGAGCTCAAACCCTGGGCAGGAAATTATTTTGTATGGGGCGGTCTGGTCCCGGATTTCGCCTCTCCCAAGGGCCGCCAAATATTTCTCCATCAACAGAAAGTGGCTCTGTTCGACCATCAGGTCGAAGGCGTGAAACTGGACGAGTGCGATTACCAGCCGGAATCCCCCGCTCCATGGTCATTCCCGCTGAATACTGCCTTCCCTTCCGGCTTGGATGGCGAACAAATGCACTCGCTCTTCGGCTTGCTTTACCAGCAGGTGATGCTGGAATCCTATCGCGAAAAGGGTCTGCGCACCTGGGGCCTCGTACGCAACTCTCACGCACTGGCGAGTTCCCTTCCCTACGTCGTTTACAGTGATTCCTACGATCATCATTGCTACGTCCGCGGCCTCGTCAACGAGGGGTTCAACGGCCTGCTTTGGACCCCTGAGGTACGTGACGCCACTTCCCTGGAGGATTTTTACCGCCGTCTCGAAACTGTCCTCTTCTCCCCCAACGCCCTCATCAATTCCTGGTTCATCCGCAACCCGCCCTGGTACCAGATCAATCGCGAAAAAAATAATCGCAACGAATTCATGCCCGAACGGGTGGACGCGACGGACGGCGTGCGGCAATTGCTGCAACTCCGGATGAGTTTCATCCCCTACCTCTACTCTGCCTTCAACGAATACCGAACCACCGGCAAGCCCCCCATTCGCGCCTTGGTGCTGGACTGGCCCACAGACCCGAAAGTCCGCCAAATCGACGATCAATTCATGTTCGGCGATTCCGTTTTGGTGGCCCCCATGTTCGCCGGCCAAAACCAGCGGGATGTCTATCTGCCCGCCGGCGATTGGTATGATTATTGGACCCGCGAGAAATGCAGCGGAGGCAAAACAATTACCGCCACGAATGGAGTCAATCAAATTCCCTTGTTTGTGAAAGCCGGCACTCTGCTCCCGCTGGCCGAACCCGTGGAATTCGTCAAGCCGGACACCTGTTTCAAAATCACCGTCAATATCGTCGGTCCCAATCCTTCCGACTTTATACTGTACGAGGACGACGGCGTGACCTCGGCTTATGCCAGGGGCGAACAGAATAAAATCAAACTCCACACCAAGGGTGATAGCCATTCCGTTCAGCGCAGCGGCAATTATCACGGTCCGGATCGATTCAAGATTGTCGCCTGGCAACAGTTTTGAACGGCCAACAAGGTAAATTTCATACCGGTTTCAAAAACCTGATTGCAGTTCTTCGCCGGCTCGGAGATAACTTTCCCATGTTAGCAAGGGTTTGTTCCGCAGCCGTAAACGGCATCGAGGCGTTTCCGTTCGAAGTTGAAGTCAATGATGGTTACGGCGATAGCAAAATTGTTATCGTTGGCAACATTAACCTTAAGCAACTTTAAAGATAATTTTGGGACTTGTAGATGTAAATATTAAGTCGGTATTCTGACATACGTAATCCAAAGGAACTCCATGGCAACCACAACACTCATAACAAAGACCGCGTTAAGGAAAATATACGACTCCCTTGACGCTAGTTTTTTTTCTGCTGCTAGCTTCAGAATCGACACACCGCAAAAAGAGGTGTTCGCTCGAATTCATTATCTCGACAACGATTCCTATTATTTCCTTTTTTATGAAAAAGATGGGAATATGTCAGTTCAATTTTCCCCCGGAGAATTAAAAAATGTTCATACTGAGAGGATACACGGATTGGATGGTTGCATAGATAAAATTAGTGATTGGTGTGTTTACATCCAGCGCGAACTCAAGACAGGAAACCCCTTCTACGATGAACTTGAAAAAGTGAAAGCTGAATTCGCGGAAAAACTGAACAATCATTTTAGTGACGCTACTGCGCATTTTTCTAGCGAAGAGGCCGCGCAACTTCACTCCAGATTTGATGAATTGCTGCAAAAATTTGGGGAACTTAAGAAGCAAAATGGCATTAATGAAGAGGAACTGCGCAAGGTGAAGGAAACTGTGGCCACATTGCAAAGGGCAATTGAAGAGGTGCCCAAAAAGACATGGTATCGGAGCGCGGGGAACAAACTCATGGATTTGAGCAAAAAGTTTCTTCAGTCGAAGCAAGGACAACAACTCATTGCAAACGTGGGAGAAAAACTTCTTACAGGCGGGCAACCACAGTCACCGGAGCTGTAGCATGATTAAGCCGCAATAACCAATCACAGGAACCGAACATGACAGACCAAGAAACAGCAAAAAAAGTTTTCGATAGCCTCTTTGTGAAGCAGCGGGCGGCACAAACGAAAGAGGAAGTAGAGCAACGTTTATTTGTCGCTCACACCCTCATCAATTCCGTATTGATGAACAACACCGCAACGGGAGAAGTGATAGAGAAGTGGGAGGAAGAATTGTCAGATATTGAGGAGCATCTGAACGAGTTGCGGACTAAGATCGCTCAAGCCAAAACTTGAGCGAGCAAGACGCAAATAGCGCGCGCGCAAATAAACACACACAGCGCGCCTAGTCTCAAGCTGCACAAGCTAGAATCCGCTTTACCGCTGTAGCTGTCCACTTGCCCCCCTCTGGCGGTCTGTTCGCCGCGTTTGTTCATGCAATTCCAAAAACCTGATTGCAGTTCTTCTCCGGCTCGGAGATAACTTTCCCATGTTAGCAAGGGTTTGTTCCGCAGCCGTGAATGGCATTGAGGCGTTTCCGGTCGAAGTTGAAGTTAATGATGGTTACGGCGATAGCAAAATTGTTATCGTCGGCCTGCCGGATGCCGCCGTGAGAGAGTCAATCGATCGCGTGAGCACGGCGCTACAAAACTCCGGCTTCAAATTTACCTTCGGCAAAACCACCATCAATCTCGCGCCTGCCGACGTAAAAAAAGAAGGACCCAGTTTCGATCTGCCCATCGCCGTAGGCATCCTGGCCGCCAGTGAACAGATTGAGACCGACCAACTCGACAATTTCGTCATGGTTGGCGAACTCGCCCTGACGGGTGCCATCCGGTCGGTCAAAGGGATTCTGTCGATTGCCATTCAAGCTCGCGACGCCGGGAAAGCTGGCATTCTTGTCCCCGCTGAAAACGCCGCCGAAGCCGCCGTGGTCAATGGCTTGCTTGTCATCCCGGTTCGCAACCTCCGTGAAGCTGCCAGCTTCCTTGGAGGCGAACTGAAGATCAGTCCCACCAAGGTCGATATTGCACAAATCTTCGACCAGCCCATGGATGAGGAATATGATTTTGCGGATGTGAAAGGTCAGGAATCGGTGAAGCGCGCCCTGGAGATTGCCGCTGCTGGTGGTCACAATGTTTTGCTCATCGGCCCACCCGGTACCGGCAAATCCATGCTCGCCAAGCGGCTCGCCACCATTCTTCCTCCTCTCACGTTGCAGGAAGCACTCGATACGACCAAAGTCCATAGCATTGTCGGACTTCTCAAACCTGGTCAGGCACTGGTCACCCGCCGCCCTTTCCGCGCTCCACATCACACCGCCTCCGATGCCGGCCTGCTGGGCGGCAATATCAATCCAACTCCCGGCGAAATCTCCCTGGCACATCATGGAGTGTTATTCCTGGATGAACTGCCTGAATTCAAGCGCAGCGTTTTGGAAACCATGCGCCAACCTTTGGAAGAAGGCCACGTCACCATCTCACGCGCTGCCGGCACCATGACCTTCCCCGCGGAATTCATGCTGGTGGCCGCGATGAATCCGACGCCGGACGGAAAAATGCCGCACGAGTCAAAAAGTTCTCCCCGCGAAATTCAAAATTACCTCGGTCGCATTTCCGGTCCTCTGTTGGACCGCATTGATCTGCACATCGAAGTGCCGCAGGTTAAATTCCGCGAAATTACCGGGGAACGAACCGGGGAGGCTTCCGCTCAAATCCGTGACCGCGTCGTCGCCGCCCGGGAACGCCAGCAGAAGCGCTTTTCTGCAAAACCCTCGATTTCCTGTAACGCCCGCATGGGCAGCCGCGAGTTGAAAACCTATTGCGCCATCGATGCGGACACGTTGGAATTGCTCAAGTTCGCCATGTCGGATCTCAAACTCAGCGCGCGCGCCTATGATCGCATTCTTAAAGTCGCTCGCACCATTGCTGACCTGGCCGGTTCCGAACACATCGCCAGCGAGCACGTCTCCGAAGCCATCCAGTATCGCACGTTGGACAGGCAGTTGTGGACTTGAGCGCTGAGCAGCTTTCAGAAGTGTTGATCCTGGTCGAGTGCTGCTGCGATGCGTTTAGAAAGCGTTCCACTTGGTTTCGGCCGACCACTAATCCGGTTCCAGATGGTTATTGGGCTCAGTCCTAATTGCTGAGCGATTGGTCGGCGAGTTTTTCGGTTTTTGAGGGCATATTACACGATCATTTCGCCAAGTCTGCAAGGGTGTCGGTGATAAAAAGGCCACGTCTTTGGTTTCGTTGCCTCCGGCCTTCCAGGGACGGGATTGGTGAAGGAATTGTAGCCGAGATAAGCAGCAATGGCCGGTTGCTGTGTCCAGATTGGATAAACTTTATCCCCTCGTTTAACACAATCCTTCCGTCCATGTCATCCAATCGTATGACTATTTTCTCTGGAGAATTGTGTTTATATTCCGGTCAAATCGATCCCCAATAAGCATGAAACACTTTTTGTCAACCGCGCTATTCGCCACGATATTCTCCGCCGTCTCGTCTCTCCAAGCCGCCCCGCTCTATTGGGACCCCAGTGCATCCACTGGAACCACGCTCGGTGGCACGGGAAATTGGGACGAGGTCGGTAATTTTTGGTATAATGGCACTGCAGACATTATCTGGGCGAGTGCCAATGGCGACGATGCTTATTTTACCGGAACAGCCGGGACTGTCACGCTGACGTCAAGCATCACCGCCGGAAACCTTTATTTTACGAACGCTACCGGGAGCTATGTGCTGACCAATGCGACGGGCGCAGAAGTTTTGACGGTTGCCGGAGCAATTGACACCGGCGGCGGGGAACATATCATTGGCGCGCCAATCGTCAATTCGAGCACCTTAAACAAGAATGGTGGCGGACGGTTGCATTTACCCGTGGACAACGGCGCCACCCTCTTCGGCGCTGTGATGATCAACCAAGGCGATGTTTCGGTTGAGAACAATAACGGAGCGGGCCAGAGTACTTCGATAACGGTGGCCGACGGCGCAGCTTTGGTGTTGAACGGCGGCACTAGCGGATTGACTTCATTTAATCCAAATGTAACCATTTATGGTTCAGGCATTACCAACAGCGGGGCGCTTCGGAACCTGTCGGGTGTAACCACATTTAATGGACAGATTATATTGGGTGCGAATAACAGTGTAATTTATGCGGACAGCGGCAGCTCTTTGGTTTACAACGGGACAACCCCGCTTACCGACAACGGAAACAATTATAATCTCATTATCAACGCGTCGGGGTCGGGCAACGTTCATTTGGGTCAAATCAGCATTGGCGGGAGCCTGATCCTCAAAGGCCCCGGGTCGTGTTACAGCTATCTGAACTCAATTACGCCGTCGGCTTGGAAAAGCACGTATATCTCTCAAGGCGGCACGCTTTATGTCGAAAACAACAACGGCTTTGGAACGCAGCCGGCCACACTAATGACGACAAACGTGCTTTTGGACGGCGGCACGATTAACTCGATTGGCACCTATACCATGTATGCGACCGATGGTATCACGGTAACCACCAATGGCGGCACCTTGACTGTCGCCAGCGGCACCTTGACGAGTTGCAATATTTACAGCCAATCAAATGCCTCTTTCACAATCGGTGGCGCGGGGAGCAGCAGACCCGGCGGCGCGGCTGGTATAACGGCCGGGACCATCAATCTGGGCACAGGAGCCCTCATCAAGACTGGCGGCGGCGATTGCAATTTGGGTTACGCCAATCCTTCGCTTGAAATCTACAGCAACCTCGTGGTGAACGGGGGAAGCATCAGTTTCAACTACGATGTAACCAGCGGCCAAGTGACTAGTTTGGGAGCGGTGCCCAGCACGCTTAATGCGTCCAACATCGTGCTAAATGGAGGCCAGCTGCACGTCGGTCACACCACCACGATCGGCGCGATGCGCGGAATCTACGTTGGATCCGGTGGCGGAACCATCGAGGATGTCACGTCCGGCGGAACTGTGACGGTCGCATCGCCGATTATCGGGCCGGGCAGCATGAACTTTCCCTTGGGGAAGAGCGGCAGTACCACGGCGGTGACTTTAACCGGCAATAACAGCTATGCCGGAACCACCACTGTCGGCGCCAGTTCCACGCTGAACATCGGCTCAGGCGGTTCGACCGGAACGCTCGGCGCAGGCAATACCACCGACAACGGCACGCTGGTATTTAATCGCACAGGCAGCTATTCATACGGCGGCGTCATCAGCGGCAGCGGGACAGTAACTAAAAACGCGGCCGGCACCGTCACCCTCACCGGCGCAAGTACTTTCACCGGCAACACCACTGTCAACGCTGGTATGCTGCTCATCAACAATACCAGCGGCAGCGGCACGGGAACGGGAACGGTGACTGTTCAAAACAATGCGACACTTGGCGGCACAGGTTCAATAGGCGGAGCGGTCACAGTCAATGCCGGCGGGACGTTGGCACCAGGCACAGCCAACTCGCCACTCGGCAAGCTCACCATCAACAATAGTTTGACACTGGCTGGAAATCTGGCCGTTTCAGTCAACAGGACTGTACCGACGAACAGCCTGGTAACAGTAACGGGCGCTTTGGCCAACACGGGCACCGGCAACAAAGTAACCGTCACCAACCTGGGCCCTGTGTTGGTTGCCGGTGACAAATTCTATGTGTTCAATCAACCAATCTCCGGCGGAGACACGCTCCAAATCACTGGCGCAAGTGGCGTTACCTGGAGCAACAATCTTGCTGTTGATGGCAGCATCGTGGTTGTGGCACCTGCGCCTAATCCAGTGATCAATAGTTTTTCCCTGAGCAGCACGAATTTGGTAATGAGCGGCACCAATGGTTATGCCAACGGCGCATTCTATCTGCTGAGCACCACGAACGTAGGCCTGCCCTTGAGCAGTTGGTCGCGCGTATTGACGAACACGTTTGATGGCACCGGCAATTTCTCAGTCACGAACCAACAGACCACCAACTCACAGCGCTACTACATGCTTCAACTGCCATAAACTGATTGCCCGTGAATACACGCACTTGATTTATCCCAGAAATTCACGGGAACGCTGTTGTAACGAAGTTTGAGCGGGTGTTTTCGAGAAATGCGTCTCGAAAACACCAGATTACCGCGAGCCGCGCCTTCACACTGATTGACTTGCTGGTAGCCATCGCCTAGGGCTGAGCCAACGCAGGCTGCGGCCAAAAGAACCGCCGCCAGGAGGGATTTCGCGGAAAAGGTCGCTTGGCTGAGTTGCTCCTCAGTCGAAGATTCACCAGGGATGTTCTCCCTCGTCGCGCCTTGCCATCCAGCCTTTTGCGCGAAAACAGCACCCTCCATAATTTTAAAACACGCTCTAAAAGACTTCTTGTCCAGCCACAGTAAGTGGTATAAACGGATGATGTCAGCCAGGCCGTTTACGTTATCCGAATGCAGTTGAATAATACAGCATCGAGATGGATTACATCATCTTGGGAGCAGCGCACCTTGCGGGTATTATTGCTGTTTCTCCTGAGTTTGGCGACGTGCCAGCCCTTGATTGCCCTGCCTGTTACCGAATTTAATCCCACGCTTTGGCAAACCGAGGAAGGGCTTCCCAATAACAACGTTTTGTCGATTGCCCAAACACAGGATGGCTATTTGTGGGTCGGCACTCGGGAAGGATTGGCGCGTTTCGATGGGATCAAGTTTACGCCGTTGATGATCACCCGCGGTTCCCCGCAACCCACCATTAACGCCCTTTGCGCCTCGGACGATGGTTCGTTGTGGATCGGCACTGAACAGCACGGTTTGTATTGTTATAGAGGAGAGGTACTTGTGCATTATGAAACGGCATTGACCAACGATAGCGTCGTTCAAATCAAGCAATCCGGCACGAACCAAATATGGGTCGCATATCATGACGAACTCGCCCAGATACTAGGAGGAAGACTTCATTTCGAGCCCAGTTTGGCGGCGGCAACCAATAGCCTTCTTTCGCTCCATCCTGACCGTGACAGGGGGTTGTGGATCGGCGCAACCAGAAGCGTGCAATACTTGAAAGGTGAACAGGCTGTCACATACAAGGTCGCAAATAATTTTGCGCTGCGCGCAATCCGTGCTTTGTACGAAGATCCAGACGGAACGGTTTGGATCGGGAACAATCGCGGGCTGACTTGCCTTCGCGATGGGACTTTCACCCACTATTCGAAGGGAAATGGGCCGCCGGGAATTGTCACGGCGCTGCTGCGCGATCACGGGGGAAATCTTTGGGTGGGCACGCAAGGTGGGTTGAGCCGATTCATCGATGCAAAGTTTTATGAGGATCAGGGGCCGGAAGGAACTTCATACCGGGTTAATTCATTGTTTGAAGATCAGGAAGGCGACATTTGGGTCGGGTCAGAAACTGGTCTGCTGCGATTGACTCCCAAGCCTTTTACTGCATACACAAAACAATCCGGCCTGACACAGAATGCCACCACGGCCGTTTGTGCGACTCGCGATGGAAGTGTCTGGATCGGCACCTGGGGTGGCGGACTGGATCGCCTCAAGGATGGCATCATCACGACTTATGGGCGAAGCAATGGGCTTTCTTCGGACTTTGTCGTGGCGCTCATGCCAGGTGATGTTGATTCCGATCTCTGGGTTGGCACTGCCTATGCATCCGGCTCCGCCGGGGCCTATTCTTCCGGCCTGAATCGTTTCAAAGAGGGCAAAATTCTTAACGAAAATATCGCAGTGTCGGGATTGGGTTCGTTGCTGACTTGTTTCCTCAAGGATCGTAAAGGTGCAATGTGGATTGGGTCACAAACAGGTTTATCCCGGCTCGATCGAGGAGATCAGCTTGCAAATGGAGGTTCGATTGAATTGAGCAACTGTGCAGTCAATGCCCTCTGTGAAGACCACACCGGCAATCTTTGGATAGGCACTGAGGCTGGTTTGCGCCGATGGAACGGAACGGTCGTTGAAAAGGGTAACGTTCCAGGCGCAGATTTTACAAACCGTGTCCTTTCGCTCTATGAGGACATGGAACACGTGTTGTGGATTGGCACAGCCGGGGACGGGCTGGCGCGATTATCCAGCAGCAATTTTACCGTTTTTTCCGCCCGTCGCGGCCTGGCCGCCGATTCCATCTCCGCAATCATGGAAGATGGGGAGCACAATCTCTGGATGAACAGCGGGAAAGGTATTTTCCACGTGGCAAAAAATCAATTTGCGGAACTTGTCGATGGCAAAATAAGCAGGCTGAACTGCATCAGTTACGGCAAGGCTGAGGGTGTTTTGGGAACTGGACAGGCGCAAGAGACCACCCAGCCGGCGGCTTGCAAGGATTCGGAGGGCCGTTTCTGGTTCCATACCACGCAAGGAGTGGTTGTGGTTGATCCGGCCAGAATCGTTCCAAATCGATTGCCCCCGCCGGTGGTAATTGAAACCGTACTGTCCGACCGCATTCCCATTTTTTCGTCAGCGTCAACCCATGTTACCAATGCAATGACTGGTGGATTACCCGCAAAATCCTTTCCCATTAAATTAAAAATTCCGCCGTCGCACGGAGAATTGGAAATCCAATACACGGCATTAAGTTTGCAGGCGCCTGAAAAAAACCGATTCAAATATAAACTGACTGGAGTGGATTCTGATTGGGTGGACGCAGACGGCCGGCGGACTGTCTCGTATAAGCGGCTTCCGCCGGGAAGTTATGTATTCCGGGTCATCGCCTGCAACAACGAAGGAATATGGAACGAATCGGGTGCAACGGTTGCATTGGTCCTTCGCCCGCATTTGTGGCAAACGTGGTGGTTTTTGGGTTTATCCAGTTTACTGGCCATCGCAGTGATTGGCATTGCCACGCGCTACATTACGCGGCGTCGCATGCAGCGCCGGCTGGAACGTTTGGAATACCAGCACGCGATTGAACGAGAGCGCGCCCGCATCGCCCGTGATATGCACGACGAACTTGGCGCGAAGCTCACCAGAATCTCTTTTCAAGGTGCGACGGCGTTGCGTAGCCTGAATGATCGAGCCGAAGCGGAACGGCAGGTGGGCAGCATGGCTGAAACCGCGCGGGATTTGGTCGCATCGCTCGATGAAATCGTATGGGCGGTTGATCCAGGAAATGACTCGCTTGAAAGCCTGGCGAATTACATCTCACGTTATGCGAGTGAACTTTGTACCGATGGACCGCTGTCGTGCGACCTTATAATCCCAGCCAAACTGCCCGACTATAAATTGCCGACCGATGTCCGCCACAACATTTTCCTCGCCGTCAAGGAATCACTGAATAATGCACTGAAACACTCTGGTGGAACGCAAGTGCAGGTCAGCCTGCAGGCAAAAGATGATGAGCTTGAAGTCGTCATTGCCGATAATGGACAAGGGATTAATCAGCCTTGTCCCGCTGAATCCAGTGACAGGACTCGCCGAACCGGTCATGGCCTGAGCAATCTTCGCGATCGGCTCAAAGCGATCAATGGCCGATGTGAAGTGGAAAGCCTGCCGGGACAAGGCACACGTGTTCGCCTGATTATACCGCTCAACTCCGCGCCCCAATGGAACCCAGCTCATAAATAAATATGCCCTGCAGCATGTCATCCATATATCCGATTGGACGCGAAGCCGCTCCTGAGTATTCTTGACCCGCTTTATGACTATTGCGGTCAGTATAGTGGAAGATGACGCCGGCCTGCGCGAAAGCATTTGCCGCTTTATTCAAGGCGCTCCTGGATTTGAGTGCCTGGGCGCATATGCGTCCGCTGAGGAAGCCTTGGCCAATGTCCCGACCCGTCCGCCGGAAGTGGTTTTGATGGATATAAATCTGCCGAAAATGAACGGCATTGAATGCGTAAAGCGCTTGAAGGAAAAGCTCCCGAGCCTGCAAATCATAATGCTTACGGTCTATGAGAACAGCGATCGGATTTTTGAAGCCCTTGCCGCCGGCGCTTACGGCTATCTGGTAAAAAATACGCCGCCGGAAAAGTTGCTTGAAGCGATTGAGGAAATCGCAAAAGGCGGTTCCCCCATGTCCAGTCACATCGCAAGAAAGGTCGTGCAGGCTTTCCAACCGGCCGTTTGTGCGGTTCCATTGATCGAAAAGCTTGCACCTCGTGAGCAGCAAGTGCTCGAACTGCTTTCCAAGGGTCGCGCTTACAAACAAATCGCTGCAGAAATGAATTTGAGCATGGGAACAATCCGTACTTACATCCGCCGGATTTACGAGAAGCTTCACGTCAACTGCCGGACTGATGCGGTTGTGAAATACCTTGATGCAGCCAGTTCCGAGCGACGTCCCATTTCAAGGAAATGATAAAGCCGTTTGAACACTTCCGGGATTGTCGCATATGAATCACATGAGCCAATCTTTGTTTAGAAACCTGGCCTTTTTGTTGTGTGCATTTTGTTCCTGGGCGCTTTCGGTTACACGGGCGCCGCCCGCAAGCACCAGCTATTGGGTGGCTCCGGCGGCTGCCGGGACGGGCAACGGCTCTTCAGTCACCAACGCGGCTAACTATCGCACCACCTCTTTCTGGAGCACCGTTCAGAGCCAGCTTCAATCCGGGAATGTCACAGTTAATTTCGAAGACGGCACATATACTGCCGGAAGTCTGAGTTTAACGAATATGGGCAATCCATTGTATCCGTTGACGCTGGCAGCAGTGAATCCTCATGGGCCCGTGCTCAGCCCCTCCGCCAACATCATCGAGCTGTACGGATGTCAAAACTTTCAAGTAAATGGCCTGGTCTTCACCGGTCCCTCACCGAATTGGGGAATCTATTGCATACCGAATGGCACCAAGCCGTGCCGAAATATTGAAATCACCAATTGCTGGTTCTTGGATTTGACGAATGCCTATTACGCAGCCATTGGACTGCTCAATGGAACGAGAGATATCCAGGTCCATAATTGTAATTTCACGAATATCACCGCCGGCAGCCACCAACACATGATTTATGCGCCGCACGATATTGAGAACGTGGTGGTGTCCGACTGCGTTTTTCAGGACTGCCTGGCAGATTATGTGCGCTTCCGGGATGATTCCGAATACTGCGTCGTGCAAAATTGCCAGTTTATCAGCACGAAAAGCGCGTCGGCGTGGCCGTTCGTCAGCGCGGAATTGTATAATGTGACGAACTCTGACTCCGCGGGCGATGAATTTTTTGGGACCTATTTCCAAGTCAGCGGCAATTCGTTCACCTACCTGGCTTCGGGCGGGTCGGGACCCTACGCCGCCCTGCACTTCAGCGACAACGGGTATTCTCCCCAGAGCTATAATTGCGCCCTGACCTCCGCGCAGGCCAGCCAGTTGAGCAGCGGAACCACCAGCTTCCAGCGATCGTTTCTGGAAACGAATATGGGCATCATCTCCTCCGGTATCAAAATGTTTGGAAACACCTACAACTCACGGGTGGCCTATCACATGGACTACACCTATACCTGGGATAGTATTCAGCCAAACGGCGGCTGGCAGGGCACCATTAAACTCGACAACGTCCCCGATGCCAGCGGAACACCGCTGGGGCCTCCGCCAGTGATGCGCAACGCCGATTTCAACCGGCGCGGACTGCTGCTGACGCCGGTTTCTGTAGGTCTCAAGGATTATGAATGCCTGTTTCGCGACTGGCTTTGCAGTCCCAAATACACGGACATCCTTTTGTCTTCCAATTTCTATGGAACCAACAATGCCTTGCGCTTTGACAAGGCAAATAATCAATATGTTTATCAATGGATTTCCAGCCCCGGCCCGAACTGGACGATGGATTGCCTGTTTGCCATTGGCTCGGCCTTTACCGGCACCGGCGTAAAATTCAAGGTGGACCTCTTCCATAACGACATCACCGGCAGCAAGGTTTCGCTGGGTGTGGACAACCTGGGCCGCTTTGGCATTTACAATGGCGGCACTTTCACGCTTCTGCCCGGTCTGGGCACAGTGGCCTTCTCGGTGGACAACACCGGCGGCGGCACCTACACCACCCCTGGCGATGTGCTGAACGTCTATCGCTTGCGTATCGTCGGCAATTACACCGCGTCGACGCCTTATGTGAATATTTATACCAGCGATGCGAACAGTCCTAATCTGAACCATCAGGCGCTGGGCCAGACTTATTGGGTCGGCAACAAGCCCGTCACTGACAAATCCGCGCCGGAAACGGCCATCTTCTACAACTTCACCGCGCCAGTGTTGTTGGGCCAAATTGCCCTGGCCCCAGGACTTGGCCAGCAGCCACCGATCCTCCAAATCGCTTCATTGGGGAACGGGACAATGCGACTTAGCTGCACCAATGGCTTTCCTGGAGACATGTATTACATGCTAACTTCAACCAATCTGGCTGCGGCGCCGGGCAGTTGGACGGTGGCAGCGACGAACACATTTGACCAAACCGGCTCATTTTCGATGTCCAATCCATTGCCATCCAATTCACCGCCAGTATTTTACCGTTTGCAGCTTCAATAAACCTTGCCACAGTCACGCAGTCCCCAAGGCAGCCTCCATGGATTGGTTCAAGTTTAGAACCTCGCAAGCCAACCATCGCGAGCAGGCCACCATGCCCGACTCGGAGCGTTGTCCCGCGCCATCGCTGACATCGCCGGTTCCGAACATATTGCGAGCGAGCATGTCTCCGAAGCCATCAAGTATCGCACGCTCGATCGACAGTTGTGGACGTAATTTCGTCCGCGCTTTCACTCTCCACGGCGGAAGAACCCTCTCCCACCGTTTTTCCTGCCTTTGAGAATTTGCTGAAATTCTTAACTTAAGACCGGTGCCGTGTATGGAACACCATGCGCCTCGGCCACGGCCTTGTGCGTCACGTTGCCATCCATGATATTGATGCCGCCGATCAACGCTGGCTGCTTCTGGCAAGCTTCCGCCAGGCCAAGATCCGCAAGCAATTCCACATAGCGATACGTCACATTCGTCAACGCCTGCGTCGCCGTTCGCGCATAAGCACCAGGCATGTTCGCCACACAATAATGCGTCACGCCTTCCTCCACATAAACCGGATTCTGATGCGTCGTCGCGCGGGACGTCTCGGCGCAACCACCCTGGTCGATGGCGATATCCACCAGCACGCTACCCGGCCGCATGTGCTGCAACATTTCGCGATTAATCAGTTTCGGCGCCTTCGCTCCCGGCACCAACACCGCCCCAATCAACAAATCCACCGTCGGCAACAAACTCACCAAGTGCGCCTCGCTCGAGTAAAGCGTGTGCGCGGTATGCAAAGTAATGTCGAGAAAACGCATCCGTTCCAAATCCACTTCGAGAATCGTCACATCCGCGCCCAAACCCGTCGCCATCCGCGCCGCATTGATGCCCGATGCTCCGCCGCCCAACACCACCACGCGACCCGGCAATACCCCCGGCACGCCACCGAGCAACACACCACTGCCGCCATTGTGCTTCGCCAAAAAAAAGCCGCCCACCAACACCGACATACGACCGGCGATTTCGCTCATCGGCTCCAACAAAGGCAACCGGCGATTCACCTCGATCGTTTCATAAGCAATACCCGTGACGCCCGTCTTCAACATCCCTTCCGTCAACGCACGACTCGCTGCCAGGTGCAGATACGTGAAAATAATTTGGCCCTGTCGCAACAACGGCAGTTCAGACGGCTGCGGTTCCTTCACCTTCACAATCAATCCCGCCTTCTCAAAAACCTTGCGATGATCCTCCACCAACGTGGCGCCCGCCTGTTGGTAATCGACATCGGGATAACCCGCACCGGCTCCCGCGCCTCGCTCCACCACCACCTGGTGCCCGCGCTTGATCAGTTGATAGACGGCTGATGGCAGCAACGCCACCCGATATTCATGGTCCTTGATTTCTTTCGGAACGCCTATAATCATATTTTAAATCGCTAAGTTAAGTCGTTGAGTGAGTCACAGCTTTCAAATCATTTCCCGCAATTTTCAGCGCTTCAGCGCGCGTGGTCAGTTCGAGGATCGTCACTGATGAAGCGGCTCTGCGTTCCGCTTCCAGGATTTTCTCATATTCGTCATAAATTTCCGAGCGGGCTGGCTCATCCCGCGTCGCCAACTCCTGCCCCTGGCCGACGCGCAATGCCAGCAAAATATCGTGGCACGTCATGGAGTCAAGCGGTCTCGCCGCCGCAAAACCAATCTCTTTCCCCAGCACCACTTCCACCACCAGATGGGAACTTACCAGAGTCTGCATAATCTGCTGCACCATTCTGGTCGGCACGATCAGACGTGCCGCCATCTCCGGCACCGTCGGCGGCAGCTGTCCCTTTTGAAACCGTTCAGCCACGCATTGGATCAGGCGCAGCGCAAGAAACTCGCGTCCACGCTGGCAGATGGTCTCCGACAATTTCTGCTGCAGATATAAAACCCGATTCTGATACGCATACGCCACCTGCGCTCCAAATAATAGAATCAACCAGGAAAAATACAATCCCACCATGAACACCGGCACCATGCCCAGGCTGCCATAAAACCGGCTGTTGGTCACCACGCGCGAAACATAATAAACGCTGAACATGTTGTTGAAATGCCACAGAATTCCTCCAACCGTTCCCCCCACCACCGCCGCTTTCCAACTCACCTTCGTGTTCGGCATCAACATGTAAAACAAACCGAAACTCAAACAGAGCACCACGACGGGCAGCAACTTGAATAACAACCCGCTCGCCACCGGCATCTGTTCCAAAAATCTCTTTGTCGCCAGCAATTGCGGCCCGCTGGATAATCCCAGCGCCAGTGCGAGAAATATCGGTCCCAACGTGATCACCGCCCAATACTGCACAATCCTGGACAGCCAACTCCTCCCGCGCGTCACACCCCAGATATCATTGAACGCCTCCTCAATCCGGCTCAGCATCGAAATCGCCACGAACACCAGCAGCACCGACCCCGTCAACCCCAGCGTGCCAGTTCTGGTATTCTGGATAAACTCATTGATCTGCTTCGCCACCTGCTTCCGCGCATCAACCGGCTTGGCACCAGGAACTCCCGCCGCCGCAGTGTTCGTTTCCCCGGCCGGTTGATTCGTAACGCCAGCCAACCCCTCCGCGCCAGGCACCCCATTCGTCAAAGCCATTTCATTCGTCCCCGCCACCACTGGATTGCTGACCTCTCCAGAATTTGCTTTTGCCGCCGCTACATTGGGTTGGCCATGCGACTTTTTAACCCTCGCGTTCACCACCTCCACCGAACCATTCGTCGAACTCAACATCGCCGGTGGAACCACGCTATCCACGAGCTTGTTAACCATCTCCAAAATCCGATCCTCGCCATCCTTCTTCAGAATGCTCGTCGATACACTGATCGCCACCGCCAACATCGGGATCAACGCCAGCAAAGACCCATAAGCCAACGCCGAAGCACGCACCGGACATTTATTCTTCGAAAAACTCTTCGCCACCAACAGCCAGAAGTGGCCGAACTTATGCAACCTCGAAGGCTCAGCCCCATCCGCCCGCACGATCCCCTTCTCCTCCAGGAATTCGAGCAGTCCGGTCTGCAACTTCTTAACCTTTGATTCTTTGGCCATGACAACCAGCAAACGCTAACAGAGCCCTTTTTTAAGTCAACGGCTCGCCCCATCGGCCGCCGCCTCTAATTTTCCACTTCCAGAGCACCTCCGCCATCATTCATCACCCCGCCTATCCACCTAAAATTTTTTAACCGTTATTTGGCGTTATATACCGTTATTTACCGTGATATGGCGTTAGACCTCGCCACTCGAAACTCGAAAATCGACATTCGCAATTTCCATGGCCTTCCGATACCTTCCGATACCTTCCGATACCTTCCGATACCAACCGAACTCCCAACTTCAGTCCCTGACTCCCCACCACGAACTCCAGAATCTCCATCCGCCCCACAAAATTTAAACCCGAGATAACCCAAGTTAGCACTAGTTAACTCGAGAAAGCGCGAGATAGCCTGAGCACCACTACCCCCACGACCTCCCAACGATGGACAACCGACGACTGACATTCCCAACTTGATAGTTTGATAATATAAAATTTTCATCCCAGTTTAAGTCAGTTTAACGCCAGTGAACTCAGTTTTACCATTGCCCGGCACCCGTAAGCACGCACTGATTCCAAGAAGTATCGCACCAATATCCATTCACAAAATATATAAACGCACTCATAGTGTATTCTTACGCTTACAAATTCTATCTATGTTATACTAAACACACTTTGTCAATAGTAATATTCATACTTATTTTAGTCCCGTCTTTGCAACGCGACACCTCTTCACCCGCCGACTCCCGATCCTCGTTCCATTCCCGCGCGTTCCCTAACTCACCCCAGAACTAAAATCTGCGCTCGCTGAAAGCGTGCGAGTAAGGAAGCCCAAGGTCCAGCCCGTCTTCGGGTATGTAGCCGTGCGCAAGCACCCCTGGGATAGAACCGCAAAAAATCCCCGCACCCTGAAAGCGGTGCGAGTAATCGTCCATTGCCTCAGAGTCCCCCAGCGACTTGCCACGACAACCAACCACATCCCTTTTTCCGAAATCAGGCCCATCCGCAACCCAATCCCCAGTGCCAAAGGCACGACCGTCAATAGCCACGCCGCGAACTGCTCCGTCCGGGTTTGGAGTCCCGTCTTCAGAGGCGGTGCCTTTGTCACGATCCACCCCTCGCGCCAGCGGTCGAAACATTTTTTCGTCCGCTGTCACTCCTTTACTGAGGCTCTGCCGCGCGATGGAACGCGAAGCGCAGTGAATAAGTTGCTTGTCCGCATCAGAACGTGCACCATGGAGGCACACGAAATAATGGAACCTGGCAAGCTTATCACCTTCGCTGATCGCCCGTCCGACTCCCCCTTCGTTGAAAGGGTTTGGCGCAGTCACAGCGACCAGGCGGGAATGTTTCATTCCATCGCCACGTGTCACTGGGTGATGGTCGTCACGCGCCTGGAGGGTAAGATCTCTTTGACCGTGCGCGGGCCGGAAACGAAGGCCACGATGGCGGATTGTCCGGCGCAGGGCGAGTGGTTTGGGGTGCTCTTCAAACTCGGCACCTTCATGCCTCTGATGCGATCAGGCAATCTGCGTGATCGTAACGGCGTGACCCTGCCGAACGCGACGGGACATTCATTCTGGCTAAATGGTTCAGCGTGGGATTTTCCCAACTTTGAGAACATGGAGACGTTTGTGAACAAGCTTGTGCGGAGCGGGTTGATTGGGAGCGATCGCACCGTGGAGGGCGCGATTCGCGGAGAGCTGCAAAGTGTTACGACACGGACCGAACAACGACGCGTGCTCCAGGTAACGGGGTTGACCCGCGGCGCCATTCACCAGATTGAGCGCGCCCGGCGGGCCACTCAGCTCTTGAGGCAAGGCACCCCGATCCTCGATGTGGTTCACGAAGCGGGTTATTACGATCAGGCACATCTCACCCGGTCGCTGCAGCGATTCATCGGACAGAGCCCGGCGCGAATCACGCACGGGAAGGAACAGTTGTCGTTTTTATACAATAAGGAGCCGGCATAGTTCGCTACGGTGTGATTATGACTATGAATCAAGACACAATCATGCAAACGTCGGCTGAACTCTCCTCTGTTTCCAAGGTGATGCCGTGGCTGGGAGCAGGCCTCACCGGACTAGTGGTGTTGTTTCTGGCTTTCGACGGAATCACCAAGGTTATCCGCGTGGCTCGGGTGATGGAAGCGTGCCAGAAGATGGGCATTGGCCCTGATTTGGCCGTACGCATCGGCATCCTGTTGCTCGCCTGCACCGCCCTCTACGTGATCCCAAAAACCGCCATCCTCGGGGCGATTCTATTGACTGGCTATCTCGGCGGCGCGGCAGCCACGCAAGTGATCGCCAGAAGCGGAATTTTCCCAATCGCCTTCTCGATTGGCTTTGGCCTGCTGGTCTGGGTGGGACTCATCTTGCGCGAGCCTCGGTTGGTCCGGTGGATTTTATTGCGGCAGTAATTTGCAGGATCGGCAGACTTCCCAACCAAAGAATACGGCTATGTCATTTCAAGCATATCTCACGAACATTCAGGCAAAGACCGGCAAAAGCCCCGCTGACTTCCGGGCGCTCGCCGAGAAAAAGGGATTCACACACAATGGGCAACTTGCTGTCGGCGTAAAAGCGGGAGCGATCGTTAAATGGCTCAAAGATGACTTTCAGTTGGGCCATGGTCATGCGATGGCCATCTTCGCCCTGCTAAAAGGAGTGAAATGAGAGGATAGCCCTTGATACGACGTTGGAGGAATCCGTCAATTATTCGGTAGGGAGACACTCTGTGGAGCCCTGACACGGCCCGGATTCCAATCCAACCCTCAGCCGTTCCCGCGTACGCGACCAACGATTCAATCCAACCGTCAGGCACATTCTAATCGGTAGGGAACTCGCTGCGTCGATTCCCAAACAAGGCCAACGACGCCATCCCATCTCTCGTCTCCACTCGCGTACGCGGCCCACGATTTCAGTCCAACCGCCAGGCAAGTTCACTCGCGTAGCATCTGGCGTGAGCCGGATCAAATTTCCCTGGCAACCAATCCCCTCAAAACTCACTCGCGTACGCGACCCACAACACCAAATCACCCCGCCAAATAACTCCTCCCACACCTTCGCACAACAAAACCATCCCACCGAGAAGTAAAGTCGGAACCAAAACTTCACCCTTCGATTTTCAACCCACGCCAACAACCGCCTTTACCTGACTCAGAGAGCATCAGGTGAGTGTAAATAATTTGGTTTGCTGGCCAGAGGACTGACTCTCTAAGTTGCAGTTTATTTTTCGTTGTGTTCTTGGGCGAACTTTTGCGCCGCCTCAGGGTCGATGTCGCTCAGCGCGGTAAACAACCCGGTCGCAGCCAGTTGATCATCCGTTTCGCGGAGAAGTTCGATGATTCTTGGAACCGCTTTCCTGGCCTCTTCCGGAAAGCTGCGCAGAGCAATCGCGGCGATGGCGCGAAAGTTCGGGTCAGGATCTGACAAGCATCCGATCAACGCAGGCACCACGACGTTGCCCTGCCTGGCAATTTCGCGCAATCCGACAGCGCACTGAATCCGCGTCTGTTGATCCTCGTCGTGCAGATGCTTGATTAACGCTGGAATGGCGGGCTCAGCATCTTCTTTGAGTTCGAAGACCAGAGTGGCGGCTCCCCGGCGAATCTCAGGTTCTTTGGCATCGAGCCGGGCGATTAAGGCCTGAGTTGCACCCTTGGGATCGATCCTTTTCAAGGCATAGCCCGCACCGCCGACGATCTCGTTATACTCGCCCTTATCGACAATCTTGAGCAAGGCGGGAACGGCCGACTTTGCATCTTCTCCGTAAGAGGCGAGCGTCCGTGCTCTGCCCCGAATGGCGGTTTCGTCATTGGCGGTTTCCAGAGCTTGAATGAGTGTTGGAACGGCATCCGTAGGGTTCTGATGCAGCGAGGCCAAACGGCTTGCGGCGACTTGTTGCACTGTTGGATCGGGATCGTGCAAGGCCTGGCTCAGGACACGGGCGGCGTTCGTCGATTGAATGACGCAGAGTGCAATCAGCGCGTTGCGCCGGCGAACGGCGTTGGTGTGAGACGCAGCCTCGATCAATGCTGGTTCGGCCGCCAGACCCATTCCTTTGAGGGTGTAAATCGCTTCGTTTGGTCTTTTGTCGTCGAGCAGTTCGATCAGTTCAGGGATGAGCGCGGTGGCGTTCGTGCCCATTTGTCTGACTTCCTTCATCGCCCGATGTTGGCGTTCAGTCGCGGTCGGTATATTCACCAGCGGAATTTCACGCGTCACTTTTTCCATGCCGGAAGGCTTTGCGCGTAAACCGTCGCTCAACTGTTCTGTTGGGCTGCGGCGCAAAACAAACGCACCAACGGCTAGAACGGCCAGGACAGCCAGAGTGATCAATGTTGTTCGGAGTACCTTCACCGGCGTGAGTCTATCTGTAGAACCGCTTTCGCGTAAATCTCATTTGCTTTTGGATGATAAAAATTCCCTTCTACCATTAATCGATACAACCGGGGCGTTTCCAAAAGGGGTCCAAAAAGCGTCATACCTAATTGATTACACAACCATTTTGCTTCCAACCTCGCTCACCTTCGCAGAATCAAACCATCCCACCGCGAAGTAAAGTCCGAACCAAAACTTCACCCTACGATTTTCAACCCACGCCAACAACCGCCTATACCCGACTCAGAGAGAGCATCCAATGAGTGTAAGCGACAGCCAGTGAGTTGGTTCTTGCCAAAGGCTCAGGACTCGGTGTAGTCAAACCTTCATGCGTGTTTTGAGATTTCTCGTTCTTTTGCCACTCGTAATCATGTTCGGCTGCGTCCACGTCAACGAGAACTCCGCCACAGCCAGCCAGGAGCAAATCAAAGCCCATCTTGCAGCCCAACTACACTGCCAGACGCTCGAATTGGAACAGAACAGCAAGGACAGTTTTTCAGGAACAGGCAAAAACGAAACCGGCGAGTTTACCATCAAAGTGATCAGACAAGGAACGACGATTGCTTTCCATGGCGTCTATGTGGCGCCCGCAACAGGGACGTTCAGCGGTTCAGCCTGCTGGAGCAAGAGTGTGAACTCGACCTTTGGCTTTCACAAGACCAGCCAATCAACACAGGATTCACTGGGTACCCCATAATCAGGCAATTTTTTTGGTCCCGTAGAAAAGGGGCCAAGCCCAATTAATCACACAGCCATTTTGCTTCCCACCCCACTCACCTTCGGACCATGAAACCATCCCCACCGCGACGTAAAGCCCGCACCAAAACTTCACCCTTCAATTTTCAACCCACGACGGCAACCGCGCGACAGAGCCCAATCAATCCAAACACGCCAGGCAGCCCCCCTTCTCCCCCTTGCAATGGGAGAAGGGGGGGATGAGGGAAGATGCGCCCAGACTCTCCTTTGCCTCTGGGACCTCCGAAGTCCGAAAAGAACCGCTCCCAAGTAACAGCCATCACAGCCATTTTATTGCCGCGCCAAATAGTCCGTTTCAGGGAGTAGGAAGTGAACGTGATCTTGCGTACTAAAGATTGGGAAGTGCTTGGCATTGGCGATTTTACCCACTTGAACATCGAAGAATTTGGGGCAAGTTTATTGTGATTATGAGGGAAAATGACGAACAATCCCGTGCGTTATTGGCGGCCATCGTGGATTCCTCTGAAGACGCCATCATTACTAAAAACCTCGACGGAATCATCACCAGTTGGAACCAGGGAGCGGAAGGAATTTTTGGTTACACACCGCAGGAGGCCATTGGACAGCCGGTCACAATGCTTATTCCCCCGGACCGAATGGAAGAGGAACCAGTCATTCTGGAGCGAATTAAGCGTGGAGAGCGAATCAAACATTATCAAACGGTTCGGCGGGCCAAAAACGGCGCACTTCTTAATATTTCCCTGACCGTTTCACCCCTCATTAATTCGGAAGGCCGGATTATTGGAGCATCGAAAATTGCGAGAGACATCAGTCACGAAGTGAACACACAGGAACGGGTCCGCCAGAGTGAAGAACAATTTCGTGTCACTTTGTCCAGTATTGGTGATGCAGTAATTGCTACAGATCGAAATGGCCGTATCACGTTCATGAATTCCGTGGCCGAAACACTTACCGGCTGGGATACGCCCCAGGCAATCGGCATTCCGTTGGATAATGCATTCAAGATTGTTAACGAATTCACCCGGCAACCGGCAGAAAACCCAG
Organism: Pedosphaera parvula Ellin514; assembly: GCF_000172555.1. NCBI lineage: Bacteria > Pseudomonadati > Verrucomicrobiota > Pedosphaerae > Pedosphaerales > Pedosphaeraceae > Pedosphaera > Pedosphaera parvula. The sequence goes on along the minus strand of NZ_ABOX02000059.1, from coordinate 3,049 downwards.
TGAACAAAGTTATCCAGGAAGGAAAGGTCGTAGGGCTGGCTAATCATACCATTCTCATTTCAAAAGATGGCACAGAACGGCCCATCGACGACAGTGGAGCGCCTATACGTGGGAGTGCAGCAGATTTGAGGGGCGTGGTCCTGGTTTTCCGGGATGTTACCGAGCGCCGTGAAGCCGAAGTCGCAGCTTTGAGGTTGGCGGCTATCGTGCAGAATTCCGATGACGCAATTATCAGCAAGAATCTGGATGGGATTATTACCAGTTGGAACGAAGGAGCGCAGCGCATTTTTGGTTATTCCGCGAACGAAATAATCGGGAAGTCTATCAAAACGCTGGTCCCTCCCGAATTGCAAGAGCAGGAAGATGAAATCCTTGGGCGCTTGCGCCGAGGGGAGCGCGTGTTCCATTTTGAAACAATCCGAGTGGCTAAAGAAGGACGCCACATTCCGATTTCACTGACCATCTCTCCGATCAAAGATCCCAGCGGCCATATAATTGGCGCGTCGAAAATCGCACGGGACATCACAGAGCGCAAACAAGCCGAAAAGGCCCTCGCCGAAGCGAAAGAAAAACTTCAATCTTATGCGAATGAATTGGAACTACAGGTGCGTGAACGGACACGCTCTCTCGAAAAAACCATCACGGAATTGGAATCATTTTCATACAGTCTCTCGCATGACATGCGTGCCCCGCTGCGCGCCATTGAGAGTTTTTCGGAGATAGTATTGAAAGATTACGGTGAAACAATTGGAGCACCAGGTGTCGATTTGCTCAAGAGGACAATTACTGCCGCGCATCGGATGGACAAATTGATTCTGGATTTGCTCACGCTCACACGCTTGTCTCAAGCGCCAATCAATCTCGAACCCATTGACTTGGAAAAGTTAATCGACGGCATCATTCAGGGGAGGCTGGAATTTCAACCACCCCAGGCGGAGATCAAAATTCAAAAGCCGCTGTTTCGTGTAACGGGGAATGAAGTCTCCTTGACGCAGTGCCTCACAAATTTGTTGGACAATGCTGTAAAATTCGTGCCGACTGGCACTGTGCCGCATGTGCGCATTCATTCCGAACCAAATGGCGACGGCGTGCGTCTTTGGATTGAGGATAACGGTATTGGAATTAATGCGAATGAAAAAAAACAGTTGTTCCAAATGTTTCAAAGAATCCACAGCGATACTTATCCGGGAACCGGAATTGGGTTGGCTATTGTCCGTAAAGCAGTTGAACGCATGGGCGGTGAAGCCGGCGTTGAATCCGAACCGGGAAAAGGGAGCCAATTCTGGCTGCAACTTCAAAGAGATGGAGCATGAAAACCGGTCAATGCGTGTTGTTGGCGGAAGATGATCCGAATGACGTGTTGCTTTTGCAATTCGCCTTCCGAGAGGCTGAAATACACAGCCCCTTACATACCGTTAGCAATGGACAGGAGGCTATTGATTATCTTTCAGGAGTCGGGTCGTTTTCTGACCGTGAGCGCTTTCCAATTCCAGCTTTGCTGCTTTTGGATTTGAAAATGCCACGCAAAACCGGCATTGATGTTTTGGAGTGGCTTGCGAAAGACGATGTGATGCGTTGCCTGCCGACCGTCATGTTATCTTCCTCCACACATCCTGGTGACATCGAGAAAGCCTACCGGCTTGGTGTCAACGCATTTGTCGTCAAATCTCCAGGAACCGCACAAAGAACGGAGTTCTGTAAAATAATAAAGAGCTTTTGGCTCACATTGAACGAGTTGCCGCTAGTATGCACCGACGGTTTGGAAGCAGCACGTAAAGCCCGAATTGCGGACCTCTAATTAGTAATCTCTTCGTTTTATTCCCTGGTCGCTGGGCAGCACCCCGCCACTGTAAGATCTTCGTTTGTTGAAGGCAGAACGTTTCTGTCCTCAATTGTATTTAAATCGATTTTCTCTTAGCTGCCGATCAGTAGAGCTGCATTCGCTGCTGCCCAAATCCCGCAACTAAAATGAACCATGTTATGAGTCGCCCCCTCTGGGCCCCCCCAGCCGGGATGCCTCTTTTACGGATGGTACTCAAATGCCCCGCGATCCGGAGCCGATCCGTAATAAAGCGGATAGCCGCTGAAATCATAACTGTAACCCAGGTTCAATCCTGTGTTCTTCGCCGGACTGGTGGCTAGGATGGAAAAATCGATTGCATTGGTCCCTGTGATATTCGCGAATTTTGCATCGCCATACGTTGGGCTGGCGCCGGGTCCTTCATTACCCATGACCAGCGTTCCGACCGCATAATAATGGTTGTTCTGGATGATGCTGCCTGGCGTGTAGCTTCCAACGACATTAAAAACTTCGACGTTGTATTTTGTCATGATGATGTTGTTGCGGAATTTATTAGCCGTGCCGTTGCCTTTGAGAAGAAACACTCCGAGTTCGTTCGAGTTAATTTTCCGGCGCAACACCGTGTTGTTATCCACCGCGCAGTTCTGTGCAAAGCGGAGTTTCACAAACGCCTGGTAATCGTCGCTCACATTGAACTTGATCTTCCAATCCTTATAGAGCGGAGCAGGAGTCACATCGTCAAAAACCGCCTCGAGGAAGCCGCAATTGCCGCGGGTAAAATTGTCCGTGAGAACGATGTTGTATTTGTTGTAACGGCCATCATCGATTTCGAAAGCGCCTCCACCGACACCATTGGCAAAATGCGAAGGATCGGAATCGACCACCTGCATGTTCACGATCGTGTTTCCGGTGCACGTCTGAAAATCCTGGCCCATCCAAATGCCGAGCGGGCCCCAATTCCATTGCTTCATCGGACGATTGCAGTCGTGGATATAATTGTATTGGATGTTCGCAAATTTTCCGCGGCTCCGGATTCCAGCCACGCAGTCATAGAATTCGTTGTTTCGGATGATGCAGTAATCCGAGCCTCTCGCGATATTGATCGCGCCCATTTCCCAGACGATCCAGCCACCGTCGGACGAATAGTAATTTCCGTCCACATACATCGCTGTATTGTGAAAATAGAGATGTTCCACGATCACGTAATCACCGTTGATGCGAATGCAGTTTCCGAAATTATCCTGCGCA
>NZ_ABOX02000058.1 GCF_000172555.1 Pedosphaera parvula Ellin514 | reverse complement strand
ACTTTACGGCGATTTCCGCGACCGAGTTCATCCCTTGGCAGTGCTGGAGATGCGGTTCCTGGTGTTCAAAAAAGCAGGACGGAACCGGGGAGATGTTGTCTTTCAAAAGACTTATTTCCGGCGCATTCCACTGAAAGCACGTACGGCCGCCGCAACGGTTGCAGGTTGGAACGAGGCATTGCAAGAGATCATGAAGGAATTTACGGCCGATTTAACGGCCAGCGATCAGTGGCGAAATGTTCATTGAGCCTTTGGAGTCTCGACGCTTTTAGCGGGTGGAGGCGGTTTGCTGAAAATAAGGGAGGAAGGTTGTTGTTTCAGCTTGCTCATCAAATCGTTCAGGCCTGCAATGGCTTCGCGGGCACTTGCGAGCGTTGCATTCAGGCTGCCGGTGTCCAGGCCGGCTACTGTTTTTTGCAATTCGTTGCCAAGGTCAGTGAGCTTCGCCTCAAGTTCCTGAGCGCGACGGCCCACGGCAGGAAGGTCCGTGTCCTTGATCGCTCCCTGCGCCTCCTTCAGGGTCGCCTGCAATCGTACGTTCGTGTCGCGCAGTTCGGCGACCAAGGCGTTTGCATTCGTGCCAAGCGCGACGAAATCCATCCGATCAACGTGCTTGACCAGGAGGTCGGCGGATTCCATGAGTGTATCCGCCCGCGCCACTGTGTTGCTCAAGTTGAGTTCTTCAAGCTTCGCCAGAATTTTCTGGATCGAGGCCACAACCTCGGTGAACTGCCCCGGTGCGGAGGGAATGTAATAATGCTTGGGAGTCCAGGGAACCTGCAACGGCGGGTTGCGCTTGGGATCAAGATAGTCCAAAGCAACAATGCTGGACCCAGTGATGCCTTGCCCCTGAACCCGGGCGCGTAGTCCTCGCGCAATTTCCCGATCTATCAACGTCTGAAAATTCATGTCCGGCGGCGGAAGCAGGCTCGTTTCCTTCGGCACTTCAAATCTGATGAGCACATAGTCAATCTTATATTGTGGATACTCGTTCCAGATGAATCCGATATAAGTCACCTTGCCGATGGTAACGCCACGCAGTTTCACCGGCGATCCAACGGCAAGCCCCTGAACTTCTCCCGTAACATAAGTTTCAAAAACTCGTTGTTGTTGGAAATAGCCGCGCGCGCCGAAGGCAAAGAGCCCGGCGATCAGCACGCCAAGGCCGATGATCACAAACAAGCCGATCTTATAACTGTTGGGGCGGGCACTCATGCGGCTTCCCTCCGGAAAAAATGCCGCACCAATGGCTCCGTGGCATGGTCGCGCAGATCATGCGGATTGCCTTCCGCGACGATGGTTTTTGTTTCCGCATCCAGCAGGATGACCCGGTCGGCGACGGCATAAATGCTGGGCAGTTCGTGCGTCACCATCACCAAGGTGATGCCCCAGCCTCGCGAAAGATTCCTGAACAATGCATCCAATCCCGCGGAAGTGATCGGGTCGAGCCCGGCGGAAGGCTCGTCCAGGAACAAGATTCCGGGGTCGTTCACAAGCGCGCGCGCGAGTGCCGCGCGCTTCACCATGCCACCGCTCAATTCGGACGGCAGGCGCGTGGATGATGCCTTCAAATCCACCTGCCTCAGCTTGGAGAGAGCGATCAAATCCTTGGCAAGTTCGGGCAGATCGGTGAACACGTCCAGTGGCAGCTTCACATTTTCCAGCACCGTCATGGAGCCCAGCAAGGCCCCGCTTTGATAGAGCACACCGAAGCTGCGCAACAGGCGCAAACGCTCATCACCGTAGGCAGTCACCATGTTCTTTCCATTGATCAACACCTCACCGGCCATTGGCGTGTACAATCCGATCATATTTTTGAGCAGTGTGCTCTTCCCGGAACCCGAGCCACCCAAGATGGCGAATACCTCGCCCCGCCGCACCTCGAAGTTGATGCCCGACAGGATCACCCGGTCCTTGTAGCCAACCTTCAAGTTCCGCACTGAAATAATGTTGTCCGCTGATGCGCTCATTTTTCCAAAACAAATTTAAGGATGGCGAAGACTGAATCGGCGATGATGATCAGTAAAATTCCGCTGACCACGGAACGCGTGGTGGATTCTCCCACAGCAGCCGGTCCGGATTTTGTCTCAAGTCCACGAAGACAGGCCGTTCCCGCGACAATGCCCCCGAACACAAAAGCCTTCAATATTCCGAAAGCGATGTCGTTGATCCGCACGCTGGACTGGAGTTGGTGCCACGCGATGGAAAGAGGGAATCCCAGCCCAAGCATCACCAACACTCCGCCCAACACCCCTGTTGCCATGGAATAAATTGTCAGCAACGGAGTGAGCAGCAGGCTGGCCAGGATGCGCTGCACCACCAGGAACCGCATCGGGTCGAGCCCGATGGTTTCAAGAGCGTTCAACTCTTCGTTGACCTTCATCGTGCCGAGTTCCGCCGCGAACGCCGAACCTGAACGCCCCGCGAGCAGGATGGCCGTCATAACTGGTGACAACTCGCGCACCATGATCAATCCTATAAGATTGGCGATGTAAATTTTCGCGCCAAAACGCGCGAACGGCTGCGCCGCTTCGAACGCAATGACCAATCCCAGCAACAAGCTGATGAGCGACACGATAGGCAATGCATTCGCGCCGGCCGTTTCGAATATCCGCACGATTTCGTTCCGCCGCATCCATCGCGGATGCGTCAAAACGTAACCAAGCCCTGAAATCACATCACCTACAAAGATCACCTTCTGCCGCACTTCGAGTGTCTTGGCTATGACCGCCATCCCGATCTCATCCATGAGAGATTGGCGGACAGGTTGCTCCCCTTGGTAGGCTTGGACATCCTCCATGGAATAATTTTGCAGTGCCTTCTGGTATTCGGGCTTCAACCCGTTCAGCGACACTTGCGACTGCGGAGTCATGCAGCCTTTGCTTAGCAAGTAGAGGAACGCGAAACCGGCACTATCACTGTAGGTCAAAGGAGCCACGTTGACTTCCAATGTGGCTCCGGGTGGAACGACCAGCGCTGATTGCAATCTCTGCCAGAGGAATGGAGTGGAGTCCGCATCCAGCCGCCCGCTCAACCGAAGAACAAACCGGTTCTCTCCCTCCTTGAGCAACTCAAAGCGGACGCGTGAGCCGGGTGAAATGTTTTCTTCTCCATCCATTGATTCCTGGGCCAGGTTCCTCCTGCTTGAAGCTACATTCTCCGCCATCTTAGCCAAAAATCAAGCGGCGCCGAAATGTTTGGATTTGAATCCATCTCTTCACTTGCCGGTCTCCCTGCAAGGTGTTCAGAAGTGGATACCAAATTGGCAACCTAACACCAGCGCGTTGTCTATCGGCCCTGTGCCGCCGGGCCGGAGGATATATTGGAAGTCGTGTTGGATGAATAAGGCTCCCTTGCGTAAGGAGAAGCGATGGGTCAGTTCAATGACTGTCTCGTGATTCTGGACGCCTATAGCGGGGTTAAGCAGCTGTTTTTCTCGCTGGGCGTTCTGGCGATCTGCGGCATGAACAAGCGCACTATACCGAATGCCAAAATTAATTTCCGAAATGGGGAAAGGAAACTGAATCAAAGAGGGTAAAAAGTTTTATGAAAGTGGACGCTGAAAAATTATGACTGTGGGGCGAAGAAATTCATTAGTCATTGGCTGCAGGGTGCTTTTGATTTGAGGCGGCGTTGTCGCCCTTGTCGCTATCTTTCAGATAGCGCCTGCGGCCTCCGCCTTGCCTCAAATCAAAATCCCTCCTGCCATTCGGAAATTTCTTTTGGCATTCGGTATAGCGATGGCTACGCCCGTGCCGACGGAACCGGGGCAATAATTTCAACTGGGGTGTTGTCCCACCTACCTGATGCGGAGAATGTGGTGCATCAAAGAAAATGGCCAAGGAATCTTGAATTCTCTTTCCAAGTCTCTAGGGCGGCAACTGCTCTCCACAGGCCAGATTGACGCAGTTCCATAGCGCCTAAATCAATGCCTGCGAGATATGCTGAGGCAAACAGCAAAATCTTTTACGGAGCAGGGATTTGGCCTGATAGTTGTCACAGGAGAACAACGATTTGTATGTATAAAGTTCCTAAATGAGGAACATACCAGTCGCCAAGGCTCAATCGTTCTGACAGGGCTTCCTCGGACGTCAGAAAATGACCACACGGCAAAACAAGAAACAATGAAAGCCAGGTTGGAAATTTGGCGAACCTTGAAGTTTTGCGGTGCATTACCTGACGAATGAAAACCAGCTTTCCGCTTCTGGAACTGAACAGCGCGCGATGCGCAGAACGGCACCGCTCTGATAGTAATGCGTGCGCCATCTGCGGCGCAAAAACTCTGGCGTTTTTGGAGGGCGTCCTCGGAACGAGGCTTCAAATAAACAAACAACGGACAACAACAACGAACAAATAATGAGCGATGAAAGCTAGAACGTTAGAAATCCAAATGAATAAACGCGCTTCATGGAGCGTGGCCATTCTGGCTGCCATCATAGCCAGCTTGATCTTCACCACGTCCGGGCTGGCTCAGATGCCGCCATCTCCCTGGAAGAAAGGGGCGCCGTTCCCGGAACCGGACGAAGAATACTACGGCGTTGCCTGCAACGGGAAGATGTACGTGATGAGCGGCTGGGGCGATGGCAAGGCCCGCGGCGTCAACTACGAGTACGACGCGGACGGCGACAAATGGACGAAGAAAACGTCGATGCCGCTGCGGGCGCACCATCCGGCCCTGGCCGCTTACAACGGCAAGATCTACGTGTTCGGCGGTTTCGTCGCCCCGGAGAAGAGCCCGATGCCCATCGGTGCTGCCTGGCAACCGATCGACAACGTTTGGGAATACGACCCGGCGGTCGATTCCTGGAAGGAGCTGGCGCCGCTTCCCGGCAAGCGCGGAGCCGCGGTGGCCGTGGAAGTGCGCGGCAAGATCTACGTGATCGGCGGCGCCACGACCGTGGAAGGGTCCAAGACCCCGTTCTTCACGTTCATGGGACCGTGTAACGTTCTGGCCGCCAACGACGCGTACGACCCCGCCACGGACAAGTGGGAGAGCCGCAAGCCGATGGCGGTGCCGCGCAACCACACGTTCGCCGCCGCCATCAACAACAAGATCTACGTGATCGGCGGCCGCACCGGCCACGCATTCATCATGTCCGCCAGCAACACGGATGCGGTCGAGGAATACGATCCCGCCAATGACGTCTGGAGCGCCCCGAAGGAACGGATGCCGACGGCCCGAAGCGGCGGTGCCAGCGGTACCGACGGACGCCTGATTTATGTGGCCGGCGGCGAGGTGACGACCAGGGCGCTCGTCGGCGCGTTTCGAGCCATAGAGGCATACGATCCAGCAATCAACTCCTGGATGACGCTGCCCCCCATGCCGATGCCCCGTCACGGCGTTGCCGGCGCGGTGATTGGCAATCGCTTCTACCTGGCCAGCGGGATGATCCAGTCTGCCGGGGCGCTGGTGATGCAAGACCCGAAACTCGAAGTTCACACGTCGTCAACTGACATCCTCGAGATACCTGGTGGCAAGAGCGAGGCCGCGACCGGCAGGAGCGAGGCCGCGACCGGCAAGAGTGACGCCGCGACCGGCAAGAGCGAGACCGAGACCGGCAAGAGCGAGGGCAGGGCGGCGTCGGACCAAGGCCAAACGAAGGTCCGCATCCGTTATGACATCAAGAGTCCCGAAGGCCAGAAGATGCTCCAGAAGTACGCGCGGGCCGTCATGTTAATGCGGAAGCTGCCCCAATCCGATACCCATTCGTGGCAGTGGTGGTGGAATACGCACTGGATGAAGGGATACCCGGTGGTCATGTGGGAGGAATCCATGAAGGTCAAGACGGACGCCATCGCCTCACTCCCGTCGAGTGTTCAATCCCTCGCCGAGGCCACGTGGGACGGCTGTCAGGCCCACCCGATGAATCCGGATAACCCGGAACAATATCAAGAGTGGTTCATCTGGCCCTGGCATCGCCTGATGCTCTATCAGTTTGAGCAGACGATTCGCGAGGTGTCGCAGGATGACGATTTTACGCTGCCCTACTGGAACCCCGTTACCGGAAACGAAGCGGATCTCTCGCTCCCGTTCGCTCTTCGCGATCCGGCCAGCGAGCTCTTTAACAGCACTCGCTATCCCTGGGTCAATGGCGGGGAGCGGCTCGATAAGCCCGTCATGGGTTGGCTGAGTTTGGACTGTCTTAACGAGAAGTTCTACATCGACTCGCCGACCGGCGCCCTTGGGTTCTGCAACCGGCTGGATCAGAACCCTCACTTCTTCACTCACATCGCCCTCGGCGGCGATATGGCCGACTTCTCCACCGTTGGCGGTGATCCGATCTTCTATCTCCATCACGCCAACCTGGACCGGATTTGGGAAAGCTGGAATCGGCTGGGCAACAGCAATCCAGCCGATCCCAGGTTCCTCAATCGGAAGTTCACCTACGCGGACAGAAACGGCAAACGCGTGGACATGCCAATCGGCGCTGGCAACCGCACGGCGCAGCTCGGCTACGAATATGACAACTATGCCAAGCCGCCCAAGCCGGAATCCAGCCTGACCGTCCGGGCTTCACCTGCCAATCCTGCGAGTGACGCCCCGTCCAGTGTGGCGACGCCCGCGCCGGCCTGGAACCTCCCCGACGGCTCCGGCAAGACCGTCTCGCTTAGTAAATACCGGGGCCGGCCGCTGGTGCTGATTTTCTACGAAGGCTCTGGTTGCGTCCGGTGCGCGGGGCTGCTCAAGAGTTTCGCGAAACAGGCCCGCGAGTTTGCAGACGGCGGAATCGATCTGGTCGCCATCGGCACCGATTCGCCTGAAGATCTCAAAAAATCGCAGGCCGATTCGCAGGCAGAAGGCACCGTTCCGTTCCCCCTGCTGTCAGATGCGAAACTGGACGTTTTCAAGGCCTACCGGTGTGTCGATTTCGACAATCAGCCATTGCACGGGATTTTTCTCATCGATGCGCAGGGCCGGGTCCGCTCGCAGCGCATCAGTGACCAGCCCTTCAATGATCCCGCATTGGTGCTGAAGGAAGCAAAGCAGTTAACCAGCGCGGTGGCAGTCCGATGAGTGCGGGTTTGCTCTCCCCGTAACCAACACGAATCTGTGAGGTGCGATATGAGAATGATCACAGCCAGGACGTTTCTAATGCTGCTGACGATGCTGGCGACGCCGATCCCTCTGCACGCCTGGGAGCGCGGCAAAGTCGAGCGCTTCGCCACGCTGCCCGCAGGTGAGGCCTATCCAGAGGGGATTTGCCTCGGTCCCGATGGGAACGTCTACGTTGTTACCGTGGCGGCGAACAAGCCAAAAGGTACTCCGGGCACGCTTCTTGTGTTTGACCCTAACGGCAAGTACCTGCGGACCGTCCACATTGCCGGCTCAAGCCGGATGCTGCTAGATCTCCGCTTCCATCCGAAGAACGGAAAACTTATCGTGATCGACTACGAGGACCCGAAGGTCCTCGCTGTCGATGCCAAGACGGGCGATTCCTCAGTGTTCATGACCGTCACCGGCGAGCATCCCGGCCTCGACGGATTGACCTTCGACGACGCTGGAAATCTGTATGTCACCGATGCCCACCAGGGCTTGATCTGGAAAGTTGGACCGGAAGGCGGCGCGGGCGAGATCTGGGTCAAGAGCCCGCTCTTGAAGCCGACAAGACCACCACCGGCGATCGGCGCAAATGGCCTGGCGTTCAACAAGGAGCAGACGGTGCTGTTCGTCCCGAACACAGCGAACGACACCATTATTAAAATCCCGGTGAGCGGCTCGCCGCTTAAGGCTGGAACGCCCGAGGTCTTCGTCAACCGCGCGGGCGGTGGACCGGACGGGATCATCATTGATGAGGACGACAACCTCTGGATCGCGTGCAATCAGTCCGACGAGATCATGGTGCTCGAGCCGACGCAAGGCCGGGTGATCGCGAAGCTCGGCGACTTCGGCGGCATTGACAAAGACGGCGCGCCCATTGGTTTCCTCTGGTCTAACAGTCTTGTCTTCCACGGTGAGGACGTGCTGGTCACCAACCTCTCCGCCGATGTTGCCGCCGTGTCATCCCCGAGTCTGCGCACGGTTGATGGACCGTGGGCGGCCCAGGTGAAGCTCCACACGGTCTCGAAAATCAAGAAGCACATACCGAGTGTTCCCCACTGAGGTTGAAGCAGTCATGAGCACGATTGAAGTCCGAGAGTTATACAAGGTGAGCTTGAACATCACCGGCATGAAGGAGTACGGCGTCAGTTTTGCGGCATTGATGGCCGGGGAAGTGGCGCCACCAGTTGAAGGCACAAGGTTCGACGTCGCTTTCGAAGGCACAGCGACCGGCGCCAAGCTCAATGGCGCTGTCGAGGGAATTGATTACGTCCTAGTCCGCCCGAATGGCCGCTTTGAGCTGCACATTCATGAAACAATCAGGACGGTGGACGGGCAAAACATTGCTGCCCAAGGCGAGGGGGTGGCCATACTTCGGCCGGACGGCGAGATTGCTGATGTCCGCGTAAACATAACACTGTTTGCTTCTTCAAACGAGTACACGTGGGTGAACCAACTTCAGTTGTGGGGAGTCGGGACCCTTGATGTCGCCAGGCAAATTATTGAGGTTACCGCGTATTCCCCCTGAACTCACAACCGGAAAGATGTCCATGTTGCGTTATATCCACATATTACTGGCTGTCCTGTGCCTCGCATCCGGCGATGCGCGCGCGGGCAACAGCGGCGACGCCGGGGCGACTCCGCAACCGCCCCCGTTCGGCGGTCCCTGGGACACCCGGCTGAAGTTGACGGGGGATTGGGGCGGTGTGCGCGAGCAACTCCGCGACCACGGCTTTACGTTCGACATCAGCGCGACCGCGTACTACCAGGGGATTGCCAGGGGCGGCTTGGAGCAAGACTCCGAACTCGGGGGCCGCAGTGATTATTGGCTCAACGTGGACGGCCAGAAGGCGGGGTTGTGGCCAGGGCTCTTCCTCACCCTCCACGGCGAAGCCGTCTATGGCGATTCGGTCAACTCCGAGACTGGGGCGATCGTGCCGGTGAATATCGGCCGGGCCCATCCGGTCTTTTTCGGGACCGCGGGCGCTCTGACCGCGGTCAAGTTCACCCAGGCGCTTTCGGAAAATTTCCTCGTGTACGCCGGGAAGATCAACACGATTGATAATGTGCAGCAGCCGTTCATGCCTGGGCATGGACTTGACGCCGGGTTCATGAACGCCGCGTTCGTTTGGAACCCGATCCTGGGGCGGACGATGAACTACGCGACGCTGGGAGCCGGAGCGGCGATCCTGTCCCAAAGTTACCCCGTGCTATCGCTCACCGTGTATGACACCCACAATGCCGCCACCGAGACCGGTTTCAAGGACGCCTTCGACAACGGGGCGATTATTTATCCCACCGCCAGCCTGCCAACGAAGTTTTTCGGCATGCCGGGACACCAGAGCCTCTGGGGAGTGTACAGTTCCGGGCGCTATGCGATCGTGGAACAGCAATCTTTGAATCAAATCCCCACGGGGCTGCCCCCGACAACTCTTGAACGGGGTTCCTGGTGGGTCACGTACTTATTCGACCAAGCGCTATGGGTGGACCCGACGGATCAAACGCGCAATTGGGGCGTGTTCGGCAATGCCGGCATCAGCGACGGGAAGCCAAACCCGATACAATGGTCCGCCATTTTTGGCGTCGGCGGCAGCAGTCCGATCCGCGACCGGAGGCAGGACTACTTCGGCCTGGCGTATTATTACCTGGGGTTCAGTGGCGACTTTAAGGATGTTGCCCGAGTAATCACGCCGGTGCGCGACGAGCGTGGTGTGGAGATCTTCTACAATGTGGGGGTGACGCCTTGGTGTCACATCACGCCTGATCTGCAAGTGATCACGCCCATCCTGGGACGTACCGAGACCTCGGTTGTACTCGGTCTCAGGATGAAGGTAGACTTCTGACCTCCTTGTTGTGAGGCCAGCCAAGTGCAGGGGATGGTTTAGAAACTGTTGTGGATTAATGGTTTGCGGATGGAATCAGGTGCAGGGGTGAAGGTGGAGGAAGGATTGGAGTGTAAAGGGCTTTGTGATAATGAGTTGCGAATGTTTAGTTTGATCTGAGTGTAGTGAAGTGCAGTTAAGTGGAGCGATTTGCGGATTTGAAGAGCGATTATGCGGAGCGTTCGTCTTCAGAGAGTTTGCGGTAGAGGGTGGCGAGGCTAATGCCGAGATGGAGGGCGGTTTTTTCTTTGTCGCCACCGAAGAGGGCAAGGGTGCGGTTGAGGTAGGCAAGTTCCTGTTCGCGGAGGTAGTCTTTCAAGGAAAGGTCGGCGTGGAGGGTTGGGGTCGCGCCAGGGTTAGTGCCATTGGGGACGGACAGGGGTGCGCTGGCACCGGGAATGGCGGTCTGGATCGGCACGAGGGACGTAGGCGGAGTGGTGGGTTGGGGCAGTTGTGCGACGTCTGCCGAGAGGGCGGTGCTGGCGCTGGGTGGTTGGCCCAGACTGCGGACCAGGCTGGGTGGGAGGTCGCGAATTTGGATAAGGTTGTCCTCGCAAAGAGTCGCGGCGCGTTCGATGGCGTTTTCGAGTTCGCGGACGTTGCCGGGCCAGTCGTAGGTAGTCAGGAGGTCGAGGGCTTGACGGGTGATTTGGACGGATTGGCCGGAACGCGGGTTGATTTTGTTGCGGAGGAAATGTGCGGCAAGCAGCGGGATGTCGTCGCGGCGTTCGCGCAAGCTGGGCATCTGGATGGAGATGACGTTGAGGCGGTAGTAGAGGTCTTCGCGAAAGGTGCCGTCCTTAATTTTCTTTTCGAGTGGTTCGTTGGTGGCGGCTACGACGCGCACATTAATATAGGTGGGGACGTTTTCGCCAACGCGGCGGACTTCGCGTTCCTGCAAGACACGGAGCAGGCGGCTTTGCAGGGTGGAGGACATGGAGCCGATTTCGTCGAGGAAAATGGTGCCGCCGTCGGCTTCCTGGAACAGGCCCTTCTTATCAGTAAGCGCGCCGGTGAAAGAGCCTTTGCGGTGGCCGAAGAGTTCGGACTCCAGAAGATTTTCGGGCAAAGCAGAGCAGTTGACCGGGATGAACGGGGCGAACTGGCGTTTGCTATTAAAATGGAGGGCGCGGGCGACCAGTTCCTTGCCGGTGCCGCTTTCGCCGAGGATGAGGATGGTGCTGTCGGTATCGGCGGTGCGCTCGATCATCTTAAACACTTCCTGCATGGGGCCAGCGGTGCCGATGATCTGGCTGAACTGGTATTTTTTCTTGAGCTGCTTTTTGAGGTAAAGGTTTTCGGAGATGGCTTCGTTGTAGGAAAGGGCGCGCTGGATGCAGAGGTTGAGTTCGTCGAGCTTGAAGGGTTTCTCGAGGTAATCATAGGCGCCGTTCTTCATGGCTTCGACGGCGGTTTCGATGGAGCCGAAGGCGGTGATGACGATGACGCTGGCTGGAGGGGTGATGGAACGGGCTTTTTGGAGGATCTCCAGGCCGTGAGCGCGAGTCTTGTCGAGGTAAAGGTCGGTGACGACAATTTCGGGGGTATGGATTTCGAGGGCGGCGACCGCGTCCTTGAAATTAGTGTAGGGGAAAACTTCGTGACCCTCTGCACGGAGCATTTCGGTGACCATTTGGACCATGGTCAATTCGTCGTCGACGAGAAGCACTTTAGCCACGGAAGCAGGCTATTTAAAAGAGAGGCGGTGGGCAAGCTGGATTGTTGCATCCTGCCGGCCCACCGTTTGAGGAACCTAACCAGAGATTTTTTAGCGGTGCGGATTGACGATTTCGCTCATTTTAAAGATGGGCAAAAACATACAGATCACGATGCCACCAACGATTACGCCCAGGAATACGATGAGGAGTGGTTCGATAAGGGAGGTCAAACCAGCAAGGATCGTTTCGATTTCCTCATCGAGGAAGTCCGAGATACGTTCCATCATTCCATCGATTTTACCGGTCTGTTCACCTGCCGAAAGCATGCGGATGATCATGGCCGGGAAAACGGGATGTTTGCCGAGGGCCACAGAGATGCCTTCGCCGCGTTCGATATCGGTGGTGGCGACCTTGATGGCTTTTTCCATGACGACGTTGCCAACTGTATTGGAGGTGATTTGCAATACTTCGAGAATGGGAACACCGCTTCGAATCAGGGAGCAAAAGGTGCGGGTAAAGCGGGCAAGACAGATCTTATGAGCAATATGGCCGAAGATAGGTAGTTTGATAACGGCGGCCATCCCAAAACTCGCGACCGGGTTTGGTTTGATAAAATAGAGCCAACCATAAACTGTCGCGCCGGCACCCATCAAAAGGGGGACAACCCATTTCTGCATGAAATGACTGACGTTGATCAAGTATTGGGTGGGTGTAGGGAGCTTGGCGCCAAAACTTTCAAAGATTTCACCGAAAACCGGCACTACTTTGACCATCAAGAAAATAGTGATACTGATGGCGACACACGTCACGACTGTGGGATACATCATGGCGGACTTAACTTTGCGGCGCAGTCGGGCGGCATTTTCCAGGTAGGTGGCGAGGCGGGCGAGAATCTCGGACAGCAATCCGCCTTTTTCCCCGGCACCGACCATACAGACATAAAGACGATTGAAAACCTTGGGATGTTTGACCAGGGCTTCAGAGAAGCTATCACCTGCTTCGACGCGAGCGGTAACATCCTTGATGACATCGCGCATGACCTTATTGGTGGTTTGTTCGGCCAGTGCCTGGAGGGACTGAACCATGGCCAACCCTGCATCCAGCATAGTGGCGAGTTGGCGGGTAAATATTACCAGGTCAGCGAGCGCGACCTTGCCTCCGGAGGTTTTACCTTTCTTACCAACCTTTTCCTGGATGGAAACCACCAGAAGGTTGCGGTTAAGGAGGGCGTTAATGGCAGCCTGCTCGGTGGCGGCTTCAACAGAGCTGCGAATCTCCCGGCCGGTGGAGGTCTCGCGTGCGACGTAAGCGTACGATGGCATAATTATCCTAAATTAAGGTTTGCGATTGGCTGCCTCGATGCCGAACAGAACTTAAACAATCAAAGATGCCAATCATGTTGAAAAGGATAAGCAAGGCTCGTTCCACCTTCATAAACGGTTGCAGAAACTCAATAATAAGGTGTTTTATTGCAGTTTAAAGTTGAGAAGTAAGATTGCGGCAACACCCTTGGAAGTATGCTGCCTCATCGTTAGACACGGAGTGTGTTTAAGGGGAGTAGAATAGATTCTCGTTCCTAATGAAATGCATAAAACACTCAGGCCGATGAGAATGCAGAGAAATAAGTTGTCCATAAATCAAGCCTGATCAGCCAAGTATATTAAAAAAACTTGTTGTCAAAGTGTCCACTTTTTTCTATCTATTCGGGAAATGCACCCTTTTAGGGGTGCAGGGTAAACCGGATTTACCTTCAAAAATGCATAGAAAGAAACAGAACAGACTAACTAACATCGGAGGAACCAAATGAAGTTTAATAAATGGACATTGGGTCTGGCAGCGGTCGGGGCAGTAAGCCTCGCATCTGCGGCTCAGGCCGAAGAGAAGAGCAGCACGGTCATGACCGCTCTCTCGTCTACCGTCCTTAGTGGATATGTGGACACCTCAATGCAGTGGAATATCGGGACTGGTGACAGCCATGCTCCGGCATATAAATATGGTGGTTCGACCAAGGCTGACGGTTTCAATCTCAATGCCGTCAAGGTTACTTTGGAAAAGCCGCTGGACGAAGCAGAATGGGCTGCTGGTTACAAGGCCGATCTGTTTTTCGGACCTGATGCCAACCTTTTCCCGTTTGGTCTTGGCACCTCATCTAGTGGCGTAGCTATTTCCGACTTTGCCATCAAGCAGGCATACGTTGCTCTGCGTGCTCCAGTGGGTAATGGTTTGGATTTCAAGGTGGGTGTATTTGATAGCATCATCGGCTATGAATCCACTGAAGCGGGTAATAACCCGAACTTCACCCGTTCCTGGGGTCACACCTTTGAACCTTCCACCCAGACGGGTGTGTTGTCCACCTATCGCATTAATAACAATGTTGCCTTGGCTGCTGGCATCGCCAACACCGAGTCCGCCATTATTAATAGCCGCGCATTCCCGACTGTGAATCCTCTTACGAGCGGCAACAAAGCTGAATCCTATAAGACATATATGGGTTCAATCGCTTTGACTGCACCTGATAATTGGGGATTCATCTCCGGTTCTTCACTCTACGGCGGTGTCATCAACGGTTTCAACAATGCTCAGCAGGCAAACCAAACCAGTTTGTATGTTGGCACGACTGTTGCAACACCTGTCCAAGGTCTGCGCGTCGGTGCCTCGTATGATTATGAAGGCATCAGCCAACAGTCCGATGCTGGCGGTACAACTCCTTCGGCTTATGCAAATGCTGTAGCGCTCTACACTTCATTCCAGGCTACAGAAAAACTGAGCCTGCATGTTCGTGGTGAGTATGCCACCATGTCGAAGTCGCTTGCTTCGGGCTTCCAGGCCAATAACTTCGGTGTTGCGAGCGAAATGCTGGCTCTGACGGGCACTGTCCAGTATGACCTCTGGAAGAACGTCATCAGCCGACTGGAAATTCGTTGGGATCATGCGTTGGATGGTTCCACTGCCTTCGGCGGAACTGGTACCCCCTTGCTGAATTCGGATACGCCGCCTGGATTGGCGAGCACTGGCAACCGCCGCAATTCCTACATCATAGCGGCAAACGTAATCTACAAGTTCTAATTCAATTGAACTGCACAAACTCCTCTCGAGAAAAGCGAGAGGAGTTTTCTCATCAAAGAGACTTAATTCACGCTTGTTTTGATTCTGAATTTCGCACACAGACTTTGGCGATATTTAGGCAATGTGAGTCTTTTCGACCTTGCTTTTCCAGAAGAAGAAGAATGGCTGTCAGTGTGTAAAGGGCCATGTTATAGAGTCTTACATCAATTGTGCCTTGTGGCATGATTATTGCCTTGGTGGGATTGCAATTTTGTTACTTGATTATTTGAAGCCAGTAGTAACATTTCGGCTTCTTTAAATCGGTTTAAGGTTTCACCCAGATGTTCAATGCAATCGGTAGTGGAAGGGTGTTGGCTCAGAACGCAAAAAAAACTAACTAACCAGAGGAACCTAAAGATGAAGTTTAATCAATGGACATTGGGATTAGCCGCCGTTGGAGTGGTCAGTCTCGCATCAGTCGTGCAGGCCGAGGAAGCAGCAAAACCCTCCTCAGTCATGACCACGCTCTCTTCGACCATGCTGAGCGGGTATGTTGATACCTCAGCACAGTGGAATTTGGGAACGGGTAATTTAAACAATCCCAAGTATGCCTTTAACACTCCGAACAAGGCGGATGGTTTTAATCTTAACGTTGTTAAGCTGACCCTCGAAAAGCCCGCTGATGCTGCTGATGGCTGGGGTGCAGGCTACAAGACCGATCTTTTGTTTGGGCCCGATGCCAATTTCTTCAATACCACATCCAGCGGATTGGGTAATACTGTTGGTTCAGATTTCGGAATCAAGCAAGCCTACGTCGACTTGAAAGCTCCGATTGGTAACGGACTGGACGTCAAACTGGGTGTGTTCGACACCATCGTTGGATACGAAGTTTTTGAATCGGGCAACAACCCGAACTTTACCCGTTCCTACGGTTACACAATCGAGCCTACCACTCACACCGGTGTTCTCGCTTCCTATCAAGTCTGTGACATGCTTGGCTTCTCAGCTGGCATTGCCAATACATTCGGGCCAGTGATCAATTCCCGCGCCTTTCCTACCGCAAACCCATTCGCGAGCGGTCCGAAAGCTGAATCCTACAAGACTTACATGGGTTCCGCCTCATTTACTGCTCCCAAAGATTGGGGATGGGTTGCTGGTTCCACCTTGTATGGTGGCATCATCAATGGTTTCAATGCCGGCTCGATCAATGGCGGCAAAGCGAATCAAACCAGCTTCTATGCTGGCAGTACTTTGAATACGCCTATCCAGGCCTTGAAGTTGGGCGCTGCCTATGACTATGCCGGGGTATCCAAACAGCCCGGAGTTCCAAACTCTGGCTATGCAAACGCTGCCAGCTTCTACGCCACCTATCAGGTTACGGAGAAGATGAGCCTGAATGGCCGTGCTGAGTGGTTCACTCAGTCCAAATCGCAGGCCGTGACCGGGTTGCCTTCCAAGGTGTTCGCGCTCACTGGAACATTGCAATATGATCTCTGGAAGAACGTGATCAGCCGTTTGGAAGCACGTTGGGATCATCAGGCGGATGGCACCGGCAGAGCTTACGGTGAATCCAATGTCAACACTCTCGTCACCGACCCTCTCGGTGGCAGCCGCCGCAATGCTTACGAAATCATTGCGAACCTCGTCTATAAGTTTTAGTTAGTTCTGTTCACCCCCTGTCGGGCCTCCACCGACAGGGGGCTTTTTTGTACACATGGAAACATTGGAGGAGTCTCAGGAGGCTGGAAATTTTTTCAAAGTCCTGGGCCTGATCGGAAAGCGGGCAGGCTTGAATGTTGAACCTAAGGGAAGGAGGCTTGTTAATCGCCCAACAATTTTTTCAACTGGTCCCGAGCGGTATTTTCACGACTGTTCGTTTCACTTCCGGCCACGAAGTCACGGCGACTGAAATCAAAATATTCGCAGAAATTGCCCACATGCTTCTCTTGAACAGGGTCGGCCCGGCGGTCGCGGCACTGATGGGCCGCGCGCGCATCGTAGCTGACGCAGTTCAAGCAGACCCTCAGGTCAGCGCCACAACGATGGCACGATTCGCTTCGCCCGGGGTTTCCCGGGAGTCTCCATTCCCATCCGCACTTGTGACAATGACGTGTCAGGGCCATGTGGACACTTTACCAGATTGAGGCTGGTTTTTCGAGCCTTTTCATCCTATACTTGCGATCTTTCCTGAACTGCCCTTATTTTTAATGTATGTCGTGGAAGGTTGTCATCACTGCACCGCCAATTGAAAAGGTTGGTCAAAACGCAGTTGCTCTGCTGAAAGCGGCAGGCTGTGAAGTCGTGAACTCCGCCATTTTGGGATCGCCAGGGAGCGAAGACGTCCTAAAAATTATTAAAGACGCCGACGCCGTAATAGCTGGCGTTGAAAAGTATTCTGCCGACGTTTTTTCAGTTCCCGAGACAAAACGGCTCAAGCTGATTTCCCGGTGGGGAGTTGGATTTGACGCCATTGATGTTACCAGCGCCACCAGGGAGGGCATCCTCATCACTTACACTCCAGGAATGACCGATGAATCCGTGGCGGATTACACCATGGGACTGCTATTGGCACTGGTCCGCAGAATAATTGACGGATACGAAACCATGTCCAAGGGCTTATGGCAACCTGCATGGGGCCATGATATGAATGGTAAAACGCTGGGGATTTTGGGTTATGGTCGCATCGGGCAGGCGGTGGCGAGAAGGGCCAAAGGTTTCGGCCTTGAACTCATAGCTCACGATCCGCACCCTCCAATGGGAACGGATCAATTTGGGACCCAATTTGTCAGCTTCAACGAACTGCTTGAGCGCAGCGACTATCTTTCTCTCCACGCGACACTCACGTCCTCGACTCGGGATCTCATTGGAGAGGCCCAATTGCAAAAGATGAAGCCTTCGGCATACCTCATCAATGCGGCACGCGGGCCTTTGGTCAACGAGCAGGCATTGATTCGTGCGCTGAACGAAGGCTGGATTGCTGGAGCAGCTTTGGATGCTTTTACCGTTGAGCCCCTTCCAGTGGATCACCCTTTTCGTCGGACACCCAATCTCCTGCTCTCACCGCATCAAGCTTCCAGCAGCCGTGAGTCCGGTGAATTAATCAGTCTTGCCACGGCACAAGCTGTTCTGGACTTGATGGCCGGGAAAAAACCTAAAATGCCTTTGAATTCAGAAGTGTTTAATTCTCCAAACTTGCGTGCGAAATTGAAAAACTAGCGAGGTAACAGCCCGGACACTCTGTCGATTGCTAATGTTTAAGTGAGGGTTTGGAAGGTTACAAATT
Source organism: Pedosphaera parvula Ellin514 (assembly GCF_000172555.1). NCBI lineage: Bacteria > Pseudomonadati > Verrucomicrobiota > Pedosphaerae > Pedosphaerales > Pedosphaeraceae > Pedosphaera > Pedosphaera parvula. The sequence continues at coordinate 23,316 of NZ_ABOX02000058.1, read as the reverse complement.
CAGAACTTGGTACGGGAGCCGTTTTATGCATAATCGCCAGTTAATGCAATTCATCCGCGACATCTATGCGGCCAAGGCTGATGCTCATCAGCCAGTAATCTCTTTCGAGTTCTTTCCTCCGAAAACTGATGAGGGCGATCGTGCATTGTTGGAAAAAACCATTCCGGCATTGCTGCGGTTGAAGCCGGATTTTTGCTCTGTCACCTATGGGGCTGGTGGAGGCACACGGGATAAGACACTGATGATTGTGGATCGCATCCAGCGCGAGCATCAGTTGCCAACCATGTTGCATCTCACCTGCGTAAATGCGACGCGTGAGCAACTCCGCGATGTTATCGAACAGGCCCGAAGTCTGGGAGTTAAAAACATCCTGGCCCTTCGTGGAGATCCCCCCGGTGGCAACGGAGAATTCAAAATGACGGACGGAGGGTTCGAATATTCCCATCAGTTGGTTGCCCTGCTTCGTGAGCTGGGAGGATTTTCAATCGGGACAGCTGGATTCCCTGAAGGACACATTGCTTGTAAGGAAGGGAAGCATGTGGACTGGGAGCATCTGAAGAAGAAGATCGATTGCGGCGCAGATTTTGTAGTGACACAACTCTTCTATAATAACGCGGATTATTTTGAGTTTCGAGATCACTTGACGAAAAAATTGGGCGCATCGGTCCCGATTTTTCCTGGCATTCTGCCCATCCTGAGCGCTGGTCAAATCAAGCGGATTTCTGCTCTTTGTGGGGCCAAATTACCGAGCCGCCTCGTTTCCTGTTTGGAAAAGCTGGCTGACAACGACGAAGCTGCTGCTGCTTATGGCATTGATTATGCCACTGAGCAGTGCGCCGAACTCCTTCGCGAAGGTGCACCCGGCCTGCACATGTACACCTTGAATAAAGCGCCTTCCACTATTCAAGTTTTGAAAAACCTTGCTCTGGCTCACTGATCATTCCGGAGAGCAAAAAGGGTTGTGATTCGTTTCCCACTGACTGGATATTTGTTGGGAGGACGTGGAGTACGGGGCTGAAGCAGGAGTGTGCGCCTTGCAACCTACGGGGAAACCTGAGAGCCTGGAAAATCTTACTTCGCAGTTCCGGCTAAAACCATTAACCAAACATCCCAGCCTTAACGTCAATATTTTTGCTCCAGATCCTCGACGATTTTCTGGATGCGGTCAGCAGACAGGATGGGTTCCTTGTCGTTCAGAATCGCGGCCCGCAACATTTTCGGGGTCATTACCAAACTCTTATCTTCCTCGGTAGTGTACTGAACCGACCATCCCGGAATTGTCAGCACCGGTTTGACTTCAATCATGTTTCCGATGGCGCCTAGGAGGAGCTTTTCCAATCGTTCCGCCTGGGCTTTGGTTTGTGCCAGTCGCCTGGCATCATAATGATCAGGGAACTGCAACCCCTTGCCATCGTATACCACTTCGCGGGAAACAGGTCCGGCCTTTTGGTCAGGAACCGGTCGCACCTTGGTTTCCACTGCGTAAACACCTGAAGGTCCAACTACGATATGATCGATGCTCCAGTCTTTGGTGAGAGGTAAATCGTGAAAGACGTGATACCCGTGATTTGTCAGGCTGGCTAACGCTTCCCCAACAACTCGTTCGCCATTGAAAGCCAGCCATAGTGTCCGGCGGTTCCTTTTCATCCGCTTCAAACGTAGAGCGCAGCCAAACGCCGCCATTCCACAAAGCGCAAAAATCACCAGCCATACCGGATTTGGTCGTAGCGTTCCAGGTTCACGGCCCATCAGCAGGCCGACAGTAACGACGCACACCAATGCAGCTTCCACGATGAAGCTATCGACCATGCGGGATTCCAATGCCTGGAGTTGCCGGTGGGTTGATTCGCCTGGCAAAGAGAGGGCGCGTTGCTGTGCGCGAGGTTTGGGTGTGTCCAGACCTTGCACCCACTGTAGGAACCTTGCACGACCGAGAGATGCCCACAGAGGTCGTGTGGCGGCAACTGAATGAATGAATTGGGCGAACATAATTTGGCTTTGGCTTGATGTAATTTGGGACTCATTTTCCAAGCGTGACACTCACATTCCAAATCGAATCCAGCTCGCTGATCCCACGCGAAAGATTCCTAACATTTACCGCAAGCAGCGGACGCACTGCGGAAACAGCATAAAGCGTTGTGTTTTTTCAGTGAACCCACACGGAGCTGTACAGGTGCAAATAGCTATTATCATGCCTAATAGGCTGTTAATTGCGGATTGTGAATAACTTCTTTTCAACCTCAATGGCTGGTGGTTGGAATCATTCAATGTCCACTAGATATGGGGAATGGTCGCGTGAGTCGGGTTCCTTGGCGGAGGACACTTGTGTGAAAAATGGACACAAAAAAAGCGGTGGCGATCATGGTTTTTGTTTAAAACCCAAGAAAAACGAATAAGTTACAAATGTATGAGCCGTATTGGGAAGGCTTACGAAACAAAGTTCCGCGCGATTTTGGTGCAGCTTCGGGCTCGCAAGGCAGATCAAGGGGTTCGTTGGTTGATGGATCGAGCCCGGTATCTGAGCAGGGAAAAAGCAATTACTCCCGCGCAGGCTTTGGCCGAAGTATACGGCCATGCCCTTCACTCGCTACGTATTTTTGTCCGCCACGACCAGAGCCGGGATTCCATGCTCCATGGCCAACCCGCCATACCCCGATTCTTATGCGACGCCGGTCTTGGCGGGCTGGCGCGTTGGCTCCGAGCTTCTGGTTATGAAGCGGTGTGGATCCAGGATATAAATGATGACGATCTTTTAATCGAAGGGCAGCGGCTCAAAGCAACAATTCTTACGACCGACAGCATGCTGATGGAAAGGCGCGTGCTGCGGGATCGTATCATTCCGGCGGTTTGGGTGCCGCCAACGCTGACCATGCTGGAACAACTGGCACTTATTTTTCAGGAGCTTGACCTGCAGATGCGTGGCTCGCGTTGCATGGCCTGTGGTGGTGAATTGCTGGAGGTCGACAAGGAGTCGGTCAGCGATCGTATTCCGCCACGCACCTTGAAATGGCTTGATCAGTTCTATCAATGCAGCCAGTGCGGTAAATTATTCTGGCATGGCACGCATTGGAGAAAAATCATCCAAAGACTTGAAGCGGTGTAAGATGGCCGGGTTTGAAGATTCGAGTTTGATGTGGAGCATGCTGTTCAGGAAGGCATGCTGTTCAATTGTAATCTGTCTTTCGTCACCTAAACGTAACCATCTTCCGTTTGATCCAGCGTCCAAGGCGCACAACTTTAGCGTATGGCAAAGCAGGTACAGATAATATTGCAGGACGACCTCACACGGCTCTATTACTCCGGCCCGAACGTTTGGACTGAGAACGTGGAAAAGGCCTTGGACTTTGGACAAACCACCAGGGCCTTGGATTTCATTTTAAGAAGCGGGCAGCCTCAGTTGGGAATCGTGATGCATTTTGAGGATGCCCAATACGACCTTAAATTCAAAGCCAGGATGGATCAAAATGCGGGTAAAATAGTGCCTGTTTAGCCGATCACGATCACGTGCATGGACTCAGGGAGGTTCGAAGCCACTTGTGCCACCACATTTCCTTTCAGCATGTGTACCAGGGTTGCGCGACGAGTGCCGCCCAGCACCACAGTATCCGCCCCGAAGGTCGCGGCAATATCAATAATGGTATCTGCTGGTGAATCGCTCGTGGTATACAAGGGCTTGATTTTGCTGTCGTGTGCTTCACTTAGTACCCGGCTGAATAACTCACGCGCTTGAAAATCGTTGCGCCAATCGCCTTGCCGATCGATCTGGATATTTACTTCGCGAATAAAAAGTACCAGCAATTGCGCATCACGCAGCTTGCTTTCTTCCAAGGCGAATTGCAGGGCCGGGGTCCAGCCGCGAGCAGCCACCAGGATTGTTTCTCCAAGAAACCTGCCTTCATAGGACGGCGTGGGTTCGGCGGGGGCAGAAGGAGCTACTATCGGCATCGGTGCCGGCGCCAACGGAACACCAACTCCAATGACAGCAGGTGCAGGCATGGCCCGCCGCCGGCGCTGGGTGATTTCCCGGAGCGCCAGCCCGATGACCAGGATAACAATTACGAAAATGAGCGCTGTCAGTTTTGTCAGAGCAATGGTGATCCAGATCAGGCCCAACAAAATGAAAGTGGCAAACATGGTGTATTGTTCATAATTCTTCAGCTTAAGCCGCTGCTTGGCGAAAGCGCAGGAACCAATATTGATCACGATTGCTCCTACAACCCCGATGGCGTAGAGCGATGCCAGCCCGGTCACTGAATCATCCACATTCAAGACGATGACCGGCAGCACGGTGGCGATCATCAACGCCACCCACGGAACTCCATGATTATTTAAGTGTGAAAACGTTTCCGGGATCTCCTTGTCCCGTGCCATTACATAAAGCAGTGAAATCATTCCAGAGATTGCAGTATTGACGGCGGAGAGCAGCAGCACGCCGAAAACCCAGCCTACAATCAGACCGAACTTTTGGCTGATAAACACTTCGCCCATGTAGCGCAGCAGATCGTTTTCATGCTTTACGGCTTCGTCCGGCAGGCACATGGCGAGCACACTTAGGATGGCAGTTCCGAGTACCACTTCAGCCATTACGACGAGAATGGCCCGTCGTGAAGTGCGGTTAACCGAGGGACGATCAAAACTGGCGTCGGGATCCAGGCGCAATACACCCGTGCTGCTGGCAGCAGCTTCAACACCGGATAGCGCGAGGATCATTCCGACGAACGCCACCCAGTTGTGTAGAAACCCCTCTTTTGGCGGTTCGGGGTGAAAATGGTTTAGGTGGGGCGTGCCTGCCGCAATCAGCACCGCCACGGTCATGATGGTCGGTATCGCCAGCCAAACCGCCACGGCACCGGAATGTCTTGGGCCAAAGAAATTGATGGCACCGATTATGAAAATGGCCGTGATGGCCCATTTCTTTGCCGCTTCCTGATCGAATCCGAGATAATGAAATCCGTCCAAACAGCTCAGTGAAGCCGTTACGATATAATCAGCGAGCAACAGCAAACCACCGATCATCGCCAATCGCCGGGAATGGAGACCTGCCGCTGTATAGACTCCACCGCCATTGGGGAAGTGTTTGCAAATCCAGATATAATTGATGCCAACCAATCCGGTTACCGCACAAACTGCGAGCAGATGGGGCAGGGCAGAGAAGCCCACGGAATATAAAGCCAGACCAATGACATAAGCCTTGCTCGTGCCCCAATCGCCGTATATGAGCGCAGCGGCCCTTGCCCAGCCCACGTTACGGGGCCTGCCTACTGTATCGATTTCCATGGCTGGTTGATCAAAGGCCTATTGAGCCCATGATAAACCATGTACAATTAAGCTAAGGAAAGTGCAAGTAGGGTCGGGGCCTATCGGTTTAAAGCAACTGCTTTTGCAGCTCTTCCTTCTTCAATTCTTCGCCTAAGCCATGCGGTTTTCCAACACGACGTTCCATGATGTGTTTGTCCACCATGGAATCATATTTCACGGGATAGTTGCCATCGTAACAGGCCATACAAAAGTTGCTTTTGGGCAGGCCGGTGGCCTTTACCATGCCGTCCTGGGAAAGATAGTGGAGGGAGTCGGCGTTAAGATACTGGCGGATTTCTTCCAATGAATGATTCGCCGCCATCAGTTTGCTGCGATCGGGGAAATCAATGCCGTAAACGCACGGATTCATATGCGGAGGGCAACTCACCATCACATGCACTTCCTTGGCACCTGCTTCTTTAAGGTTATTCACCCGGGATTTACTGGTTGTACCGCGCACAATGGAATCATCCACCACAATGACTCGCTTGCCTTTAACCAGGTTGCCAATCAAGTTCAACTTCACCCGAACGTCGAAGTCGCGAATCAATTGCGATGGTTGCAGGAAGCTGCGGCCGACGTAATGGTTGCGCACAAATGCCATCTCAAACGGAATGCCGGATTCAAGGGAATATCCCAAGGCGGCGCAGTTGCCGCTGTCTGGCACCGGAATCACAAGGTCAGCCTTGACCGGATGTTCCCTGGCGAGTTCACGGCCCATTTCGACGCGGACCTTATACACATTGCGGTCCGCGATGGTGCTGTCCGGACGGGCGAAATAAACGTATTCAAAAATGCAAAAAGCTCGGCGCTGATGCTCGGGAAAAGCTTTAATGCTACGCAAGCCGTTTTTATCGATTACCACGATTTCACCGGGTTCCACGTCGCGGATGAACTCCGCATGAATCAAATCAAAAGCGCAGGTTTCACTGGCTAAAACGTAAGCGCCATCCACCTTGCCAATGGAAAGAGGACGAAACCCATGTGGGTCGCGCACACCGATGAGTTCGCGTTCGGTTAGAATGCAAAGGGAGTAAGCACCTTCAATGCGGCGGACAGTTTCAATCAAATTGTTATCGTGACCGCCGAGTGTTGGTTGGGCCAGCAAGTTCAGCACGATTTCGCTGTCAACAGTGGTTTGAAACATCAAACCTTGCGCTTCCAGTTCATCGCGCACCTGGGCTGCATTGGTCAGGTTGCCGTTATGCGCAATGGCGATGCGCCCTAATCGGCAATTACCCGTGAGCGGTTGCGCATTGCGGATATGCGAAGAACCGGTCGTGGAATAACGCGTATGGCCGATCGCCATGTTACCGGTCAATTCGCTCAGGGCTTCGCCCTTGAAGATTTGCGATACCAGCCCCATCCCTTTGTATTCGTTAAAGTGTCCGTTATCGGACGTTACAATGCCGGCGCTTTCCTGGCCCCGATGCTGCAAGGCGTACAACCCATAATAGGTAAGTTGAGCCGCATTTGGATGGCCAAAAATGCCGAAAACACCGCAATAATGTTTGGGATAGTGCTGCATGAATAATGGTCGAATCAGGTTTTCTAAGTGCTTCAACTTCTGGTATTAAGCCATTGCACGGGCAATGGAATTCCACCACAGATCATGTAATTCGCGTAAGTCACCGCTCAAGCTGTACCCACTCGTCTTGATTTGCAATGCCGTTCCGCCTACCGAGCCGATTTTTATTGCCGGAATGCCCAGAATTTTGGCTTGTCCCAAGACCTTGCCCGCTTGGTGTTTATCCACTGATATGATCACCCGGCTCTGGGTTTCACCGAAAAGAAGAGCATCCAACCGCGTCCCAGTGATGCTTGAAAGATCGATATCCGCACCGATCAAACGTGGGGTTTCGCGTGCGACCTGCTGGGAGATACAAGATTCCGCCAAAGCCACGGCCAAACCGCCATCGCTACAATCGTGAGCGCTCTTGACCACCCCGGAATAAATCAATGATCGCAATCCCAGGTGAAGTTCCTTTTCCTTGTCGAGATTACAACGCGGAGGGGTGCCGGTCTTTTTGCCGTGGATCCGTTGCAGATATGCCGACCCGCCCAGGCCGAGCAGGGGATCGCTGGTATCGACAATATCCCCCAACAAAATAATGGCGTTTCCTTCGTCCTTGAACCATTGCGTGGTGATATGCTCCGGCTTTTCAACCAGACCAACCATTGCCACCGTGGGTGTGGGATCGATGGGACCATTCGGATTTTGATTATAAAGACTGACGTTGCCACCCGTCACGGGGGCGTTGAAGGCACGGCAGGCTTCTGCAAGACCACGAACCGATTCTTTCAATTGCCAGAAAATTTCCTGATTGTGCGGATTGCCATAGTTCAGATTGTCCGTTGAACCGAGCGGCACCGCACCCGAGCAGGCCAGATTGCGCGCGACTTCCGCCACGACGGTCTTTGCACCTTCGTAAGGGTCGAGATAAACGTAAGCGGCATTGCAATCGACTTTCAAGGCAATGAACTTCTCCACATTGGACGCAGTTTCCTGGAGGCCGGGTTTTAGCGGCGGCAAGGAATCAGTCTTGATACGAATCACCGCAGCATCAGAGCCTGGGAGGACCGCCGTGCCATCGCGCACCATATGATCGTATTGGCGATAAACCCAGTTCTTCGAGGCAATGGTTGGCCAGGCGAGCAAGTCTTGAGGTTGCCTGCGGCATCCTGCGTGTCGGGCACCTCGTTCAGCGTAAAGGCGCGCACGGGCTTCAAATATTCTGGCTCCTTGAATTCGCGCTGATAAATGGGTGCTTCATCGGCCAACTTACTGGCCGGAATATCCGCAACCGGTTGACCGTGGTTCTTCACCACCATGCGGCTGCTGTCGGTCACAAAACCAATTTCGGCCCAGGGCAAATCCCACTTATCAAAAATGCGCTGCACTTCGGCTTCGCGCCCTTTCTTGACGATGATCAACATGCGTTCCTGCGATTCGCTGAGCATGATCTCGTAAGGCGTCATGTTGGGGGCGCGTTGCGGCACCTTGCTGAGGTCGATTTCGATGCCCGTGCCAGCGCGCGCGGCGGTTTCGCAGGTGGAACAGGTAAGGCCGGCGGCGCCCATGTCCTGAATGCCAGCGACGGCATCGGTGGCGAGCAATTCCAGACAGGCTTCCATCACCAACTTTTCCATGAAAGGATCGCCGACCTGCACGGCACCACGCTGTTGCTCCGCTGATTCCTCGGTCAAATCCTGGGATGCAAATGCCGCACCGGCCAGGCCATCGCGACCGGTCGCGGGTCCGACATAAAATACCGGGTTGCCAATTCCTTTTGCGGCGCCGCGGGCAATCTGATCGTGGCGCAGCACGCCCAGGCAGAAAGCGTTTACGAGCGGATTTCCCTCGTAAACCTTATCGAAATAAACTTCACCGGCAATGGTCGGAATGCCGAAGCAGTTGCCGTAGTGCGCAATTCCGGAAACAACCCCGCTGAATAGACGTCGCACTTCGGGTGAAGTGAGTTCACCGAAACGGAGAGAATCCACCGCACAGACCGGGCGTGCGCCCATGGTGAAGATATCGCGGATGATGCCGCCCACGCCGGTGGCTGCGCCTTGGAAAGGTTCCACGGCGCTTGGATGGTTGTGGGATTCGATTTTAAAAGCAATCGCCAGGCCGTCACCAATATCGATGATCCCGGCATTCTCTTCGCCTGCACCTACGAGAATTTTGGGCGACTTGGTCGGAAAAGTTTTCAGCAACGGACGGCTGTTTTTGTAGGAGCAGTGCTCACTCCACATCACGGAGAAGATGCCGAGCTCAGTGTAATTCGGCTCGCGACCAAGGATGCCCTTGATGCGTTCGAATTCATCAGGTGTGAGGCCGTGTTGTTTGATCAGTTCAGGTGTTATGGCTGGATCGCTCATTCACTTTAAATGTATTCAATCGTAACTTGGCGATTCGTCAAAGCGAATCGGTTTCGACAAATTATATGCCTGCAACCAGGTCTCAAGGGCTGCTACTTTCATGGAAGCTCAAGCCGCTTTGGCCACGTTTTTGTTCTGAAGGTAATTAAGGAAGCTTTCGAAGATCAGCCGTCCATCGGCACTGCCGAGGAGGGGTTCACAGGCGCGCTCAGGATGAGGCATGAGACCAGCCACGTTTCGGCGTTCATTGCAAATTCCCGCAATGTTCTGGACGGAGCCGTTGGGATTAGCTACTTCAGTCGCCTCGCCCTTGTCGTTGACGTATTGCCAAAGAATTTGATTGTTTGACTTAAGCCTGGAAATCGTTTCTTCGTCCGCAAAATAGCAGCCCTCGCCATGGGCAATCGGTATGCGCATCAGCTTGCCGTCGGGAACCTGGCCCGTAAATGGAGAATCCTTCGTGACCGTCTTCACGAACACATGCTCACAGCGAAACTGGAGCGAACGATTGCGAATCAGTGCGCCGGGAAGCAGGCCGGCTTCGCAAAGGATTTGGAATCCATTGCAGATGCCAAGCACCAGGCCGCCATTGGCAGCGAAGGTCTGCACTGCTTGCATCACCGGGCTGAAACGGGCAATGGCACCGGTGCGCAGATAATCGCCATAGCTGAAGCCGCCCGGAATCAGCACGGCATCGACATCGCCCAGTGAGGTTTCCTTGTGCCAAAGCAGGCGGGCAGAATGGCCAAAGACATTGCGCAGGGCGTGCACGGCGTCCTGGTCGCAGTTCGATGCGGGGAATTGAAGAACAGCAAAATTCATATTCTAATCATAAATGTGGGAAAAACCGCATTTCCCGAAGCTCTTAACATGACTCATTCCAGCTCAAAGCGATAGTCCTCGATCACCGGATTACTCAAAATTTTGTGACATGCCTCATCGATCTGTTTGCGAATGGTCTCCTTATCGCCGGCGACCTCAATTTCCAGATATTTTCCCACATGAACCGCGCTAATTCCTTGATAGCCCATGTGTTCGAGCGCGTTTTGTACGGTTTTACCTTGAGGGTCAAGAACGGCCTTTTTTGGCGTGATGATAATCTTAGCTTTCATGTCGATGCAAATGCCCTGCGAATAGTTCGCCGAGATGTTGGTAAAAGCAAGGCCGGGTGGCGAGTAATTTCTTTTCGAAAAAGAGTGACCGGAAACTCATCAAACCTGGTTCATTGCGTTCCTTTGCAAAGCGCAAATAATTGCGAGTGGGGTGTTTTGCCCATCAAGGAGTAGGTCCTCACCTGATTGCGAAAAAGTGTGTGTTCAAATGAAATAGGACCCCTTGATGAACCAGAAGAAGAGCATTTTGAAGCTTGGCTGGTTTGTGGGTTGTTTCTCCGGGCTGGTTGCGGCGATCCTTTGTTTAACTGGTTGTGAGCCGAAGGTGCCCAAAGTTGAGAAGGACCAGCCTGCAAACACCAACAAACCACAAGCACAGGTTAATGGCACCGAGTTGGCCGCGACGCCTGATCCCTGCAGCATCATCCTGCTGCCGACGCAAGGGGCGACAAGCGTGGATCAGGATATTTCCAAAGCCCAGCAAGTTATCAAGGCCGGAGGATTCAATGCCTTTGTCTCGATTGAAAAACTTGGCTGGCTTTACGTTTCCAAAGCCCGCAGCACCTTTGATCCGGGCTATTACAAGCTGGCGGAGCAATGTGCCTTATGCATGGCGGACAAAGAACCGACAAATCTGGCGGCCCTGCTTTTGCGCGGTCACGTGCTGGATAGCATGCATCGCTTCAAGGAAGCTGAGCCGATCGCGCGGGAATTGGTGGCCAAGCGTGGGCTTTCATTTGATTACGGATTGTTGGGGGACGTATTGATGGAAATGGGCAGACTGGATGAAGCGATTGAGGTTTACCAAAAAATGATCGACCTGCGGCCTGATCTGCATTCGTACGCCCGGGTGGCGCATGTCCGCTGGTTGAAAGGTGATTTGCAGGGGGCCACGGAGGTGATGCAAATGGCGGTGCAGGCGACCAGTCCCAAGGATGCTGAAACGGCAGCGTGGGTTTACTCGCGGATGGCCAATTACCAGCTACAGGCCGGGAACATTGACAATGCCTTAAAACATTCTGAAGCGGCACTCGAATTTCAAAAGGATTACGCCCCCGCACTGCTGGCCAAGGGACGGCTTTTGCTTGCGGATCATCGCGAAGAAGAAGCCATCGAACCGCTCAGACGCGCGGTCGCGCTGAATCCATTGCCGGATTACCAATGGACATTGGCAGAGGCTCTGCGCGCCACCGGTAAACCTGATGCGGCTTTGGAAAATCAGATCAAGCAGATGGGGCCGGCGTCTGATCCGCGCACTGCCTCCCTCTATCTGGCCTCCACCAAGCAGGATCCTGCCACAGCCGTTCGGCTGGCCCAGGAGGAACTTAATAACCGTGGAGACGTGCAATCTCATGATGCACTCGCCTGGGCGCTGGCTTCCGCCGGCCAATATGAAGAGGCTGCGGTTCATAGTGACGCAGCGCTGGCTGAAGGCACGCAGGATGCCAGGATGTTTTACCATGCGGGAATTATTGAAGAAAATCGGGGCAACTCCGAAAAAGCCATGCAGTTACTGATTGAAGCTCATGGCTATCAACAAATGCTGCTACCTTCCGAAAGAGATAATTTAACCGACCATCTAACGGCCCTGGGATTGAATCTGGCGGGTTTGGAACCACAGATCATCGATTCAGACCGTAAGCTTGTTGCCACAGGAAAATAATCCTCTGTAGCAATATTATAACCGAACAAAACCAAGTCAGAAGTAAGAAAGGAACCGTTCACATGAGAATCCCCAACCTTAAACTACCGTTCGCACGGGCCATGGCGCTGGCTGTGTTGAGCTTTATTCCTGCTGCAGCTTTTGCCAGCAGCCATATGGACGCGCCCTTGATTACACTCGATCCCGCTGCAAATACGGCGGACGTTTATGCTTTCGTCAGCCAGCTTCAAACAGGTACGAACACAGACACCGGGGCACCGACCTTCACCAAATACCTGACGGTTGCACTGACAGTGTATCCATTCGAGGAACCTGGCGAAGGGCCAAACAACTTTCGTTTTGATGATAATGTGTTGTATACCATTCATATCTGCAAAACGAACGCCAACAACTTTCGCAACAAGAATAACGACCTGGCCACCGGCACCAAAACCATTACCTATCAGTTCAAGTTCAACACCCAATATCAAAATAGAGGAACGATTCTAAACTCCTTCCTCGGTGTGGTGAACGATGTGGGTGACACGAATCAGAACATGATTCAAACCTATCAGGTTTTCAAAGTGGACAATAAGAATGGCAACTCCAGCACCCTTTTGGGTTCGGGCATAGTTCCGCCCAATAATCAAGGTATTGCCACGCCATTCTACAATCAGGGTGACAACGGGAACAATCCCGCAAGACCGGGCGTAACCACTACCAATGAACTGGATCGTTATACCCTCGAAAGCATTGCTCAGTTGGGTGGCGGTTACCTCGCCTTTGCGGGACAGCGAGATGACGGCTTTTATGGCGATATCCAGGCCATCTTCGATCTCCTGCAGTTCCACACTCCGGGTATTGATTCCCAGGGCGGCTTTAATATCCATACTATTGTATTGAATATTCCCGTTGACGATATTGGTGGCGATCGACAGGTGGTCGGAGTTTATGCCAGTAACTTTCGGCGTCAACTGACCGTGCTGCGAGATGGGGTGAATGGGAATAGCACGGCCAGTGGAGGTTACGTTCAGGTTGCCCGTCAGGGTAATCCGCTCTTCAATGAACTTTTTGTAGCGGTGGCGGATAAAGATAGATATAACCGCACTGCACCGACTGTGGACAAAAGCACGTTTGCCAAATATGCTTTAAATCCCGAGCCGGCAGCATTGTTCAGTTCAATTGTCAGCACCCTGCCTGACAATCTGCTCCACGACCGCACAGATCTTGCCACCATCTTTATCCCTGATATTATCAAGGTGGATCTTTCCACGCCACCCGCCCGCCTCGCCGGTGGTGGGGATAACGATGCCGATGATACCGGTTTCAGCCGCCTCAGCATCTTTGGCAATGACATCCTGTTCAGCACCCTGCAAACAAATGTTAATGGTGGCATCGTAGCGGGTGGCTGGCCCAATGGCCGCCGCTTCGGTGACGACGTGGTTGACATCGCCCTCACCTCCCTTGTCAGCGATCTCCGGACAAACGGCACGGGTCAAATCAGCGTCATTGGGGACAACGTCGATCATAACGATGTGCCTTTCAACAAGGTCTTCCCTTATGCGCCAACCCCCAACAACGGGCGCATACACGGACACCATGGCGTAGCTCCTTAACAGTTGAGCCGCTGTGGACTTGCAGTGGGCAAAGCCATCTCCTTTGCCCACTGTTGATTTCAAACCCATGATCAACGCGCTTACATTTTTCAAAGTGTTCCGGCTGGCAGGTCTGGCTGTTCTCTGGCAGCTCTGCAGATTAACAGTCCAAGCCCACGATCCGGGATTAAGCGCGGTCGCATTGCAGTTGCGGGAGGATTCACTTCATGCCGATCTCTCGATGGCATTGGGTGACGTCCGCCTGCTGGTGCCTTCGTTGGAGGCCTCCGGGGATGGTCACGTAATCCGGCAGACGTTTGAGACTGCCCAGCCGCAACTCCGGAAGCTGGCGGAACAATCCCTCGAGGTGACCTGGGGAGGGGGACAGATGCGGCCTGAAGGGATTCAAATACAGGCAGATAACAGCCAGGCCATTCATTTCCTTATCAATTTCCCACGGGAGAGGTCCTCACACCTGAGCGTGCGCTCCGCTCTAATATCGAGGCTATCCCGTGGGCATCGTCAATACGCGGCATTGCGCGGCGAACATGGGGAACTTCTTGCTGAACGCATGCTCGACGCGAGCAACTGCACTTTGGAAAGCGCAGTGCCAACACTTGTCGCTTCAACGGTTCCAAAGGTTCCGGTTTCCAATCCCCAAACCTTTCGCAGTTTTCTTTTCCTCGGTGTCGAACACATCCTGACCGGGTATGATCACATTTGCTTCCTGCTCGGCTTGCTGATCGTGGGTGGTAATTTAAGGGCGACCTTAAAAATCATCACCGCTTTTACCCTGGCTCATTCAATTACCCTGGCGCTCACCGTGTTGAATATTCTGCAAATTTCCCCGCGCATCGTGGAACCGCTCATAGCGGTTTCCATCGTCTATGTGGGTGTGGAGAACATCCTGCGCCGAAATAATCTCCGCCGCCGTTGGTTGCTGAGCTTTGGCTTTGGTTTGATTCATGGATGCGGTTTTGCCGCTGCCTTGCGTGAATTGAACATCGGTGCTAATGGCGGCGGTTACGCTCTTCCTCTGTTTTCATTCAATCTCGGGGTTGAGATGGGCCAACTGGCCATTGCCGCCATTGTGTTGCCCATTATTTGGAAATTGAAAAGCCAGCCTGCTTTCTCCATCCGCTTCGCTCCAGCCTGTTCAGCCATTGTTTCCCTGGCAGGCGCTTACTGGCTCATTCAAAGGGTTTGGTTCAATTAATCCCGGGGATAGGCGCAGTCACCCGGACCCCCGCCCTCGCTCCCACTTGCGAAGCTGCCAGTCCCATCGGATAGTTTTGAAGCGGGGGTTATATGGACCAAATAATTGGATTTATTGGAACAGGGAATATGGGCGCACCGATGGCCACCAGGATGTTGATGGCTGGTTTTAAACTGAAGGTTTATAACCGTACGCGCGAGAAGCTTGAGCCATTGCTTAAACTGGGTGCCCAGGCGGTTAATTTTCCAGCCGAAACCGCCGAGCCTGGCAGCATGGTAATCACCATGCTATCTGATGATGCCGCTTTGCGCGACGTGACTTTGGGATCACATGGACTCTGTGATTCCTTCGGGAGCGGTAGCCTCCATCTTTCCATGAGCACAATTTCCCCGGACACCTCCCGCGATCTGGCTCAGCGACATCGGCAGGCAGGCGGTGATTATATTGCGGCGACGGTCAGTGGCCGGCCAGATGCTGCGGCAACCGGAAAACTTGGTATTTATGTCTCCGGTGCCAGTGAGGCTAAAAAGCGGGTGGCTGACATTCTCCGCACGCTCGGCAGGAATGTCGCAGATTGTGGTGAAGATCCGGGTGCTGCGAACGTGGTTAAACTTGCTGCTAATTTTATGCTATTCAGCGCGGTCGAGGCGTTTGCTGAAGCGCTCACGTTTGCTGAAAAGCAAAATCTTGATCGCAATGCAGTCATGAAGGCCCTTTGCGACAATCTGTTCGACGATGTTGTCTATAGAAATTATGGCAAGTTGCTCGCGGAGCAACATTACGATGATCCGCAATTCAAACTGAAGCTGGCATTCAAAGACCTGAAGCTTGCGATCCAGTGCAGTGAATCGGCGGATGCCCCCATGCGCCTTGCTGAATCCCTGCACAATCGAATGCTTAGCCTCATCGCCACGGGCAGGGGCGATTGCGATTTTTCCGTCATCGGCCGCGGAGCCGCCGAGGAGGCTGGATTAATTCACGCAAACAACTAGAAAACTTATGAAGGAATTTGATCACAAAAAAGTTGCTGACCTGGACTTGCGGGCGAAATTCGAAATTCATGAAGGGGTGACCCGTCGGGAATTTCTCAAAGTGGCCGTCGTAACCAGTATTGCGGTTGGCGCCCTTGGGTCGCGCGTGTGGGCCATTGATCCCGGCGAACGAAAGGGCGATATGATTTATCGCACATTGGGAAAAACCGGCGAGAGAGTTTCCGCCATTGGTCTCGGAGGATATCATCTGGGCAGCGCGAAGGATGAAAAGGAATCGGTGCGCATCCTGCGCAGTGCCGTCGACCATGGAATTACTTTCATGGATAACTGTTGGGATTATCACGACGGGAAGAGCGAAGAGTGGATGGGGATGGGATTGAGGGATGGTTATCGGCAGAAGGTTTTCCTGATGACGAAGATTGACGGGCGGAGCAAGGCAGGGGCAGCAAGGCAAATTGACGAAAGCCTAAAGCGCTTGCAGACGGATCATCTGGATCTATTGCAATTTCATGAAATCATCCGCATGGAAGACCCGGAGAAAGTCTTCCAGGAGGGCGGCGCCATGGAAGCCGTGCAGGACGCGAAAAAGGCCGGCAAGCTGCGCTACATTGGATTCACTGGTCACAAGGATCCGCTGATCCATTTGCATATGCTCGAGACCGCGAAGAAACACGATTTTCACTTTGATGCGGTGCAGATGCCAATCAATGTGATGGATGCCCAGAACGCTCACAGTTTTGAAAACCAGGTTTTGCCAGTGCTCGTGAAAGAGCAAATTGGAGTGCTTGGAATGAAATCGATGGGTGGGGGAGTGATCCTGAAGAGCCACACGGCGACACCGATCGAATGCCTGCACTTTGCTCTCAGCCGACCCACTTCCGTGGTGATTACGGGGATGGATAAGATGGAGATTTTGAATCAGGCACTGGAGGCGGTAAGGACTTTTAAACCACTCACTGAGGAGCAGGTTGCAACGTTGTTTAGCAAAACTGCCGAGGCGGCCAGGGAGGGCAAATACGAATTATTCAAAACCTCCACAACTTTCGATGGCACGGCTCACCATCCCGAGTGGCTCACCTGACGGGATCTGGTTTTGAAGTTATGCTGTAAGCCCAGCCGTACAATCCGACTGCTTTATGGACTCCACATGAGCACATAAGGTTCTTTGAGCAGCGATGCGTTGAAAAAGTTATGGAGAGAGACGAAGGCTAATTCGAAAGAGAAGGGCTGAAGATGGCAGTGCTGCCATCCCTTCTCCAGGTCAATTTATAAATCTCGCAGAGGCGGGAAAAGAACAGTTCGGGTGTCTTGGTGTGGGTATCGCGCACTTCAAATGGCAGACGGGCTTTTGACCATTTCTCGCAATCGTCGATCCAGGAATGTTTGTAAACAGATGTCCAATTCATGGCGCACTATGACAGGGTGGAAGCAAAAGACCAGCACGATTGCTGGGAGGCCCGAATTGTAGCGCCTTGATCGGAAGCCTAAAAACAAAATAAGTTTTTGCGCTCGCCAAATATTATCCTGACTGAACAGCATTCCATGAGGGCAGGGAGCAGGGAATGCGCAGGTCGTACTTCGAATCGGGGAAGCTAAGGATGATATCCATGTTCGGGATTTTGCTTTGGAGGACGAAACCACTGGCTTTGGCACTGTGTTGAAAGTCCATGGCTTCGTCACGACTGGAGGTCCATTGGTGCGCTTTCTGCAGATAAAGCCGGGATTGCCTGTCCTGAAGCAGGATTTTCAATTGTCCGGCTTGTCCGGTTCCACCGGGAGGGTGTATCGACGGAGTAATAAAGCTGGATGAATTCATCTCTACTTATAATACGTGGCAAAGAGGTGAAATCTTTCATTAAAGTTGAAAAAGGTTATGGGCCGTGGCTTTTCGGGAGGGGTACCGCCAAGTAGGTTGGCAGGTTGAAGGCAAATGACCCTGTAGCACCAGGCGGAGGTGTCCGAAGCAAGATTGATTATGAGCTGCCGATGAGGATTCCAACCAGAAAGACAAGCAAACCTCCCAAAACTACCTGTATGATGGCAGAGGTCCATGAGGTGTCCATGTACTTATGACGAATCCAGGCGATGATGTTCAGCTCTACAATCACTACAGCGATTGCCACACCGGTGGCGGTGTGTACGTTTCGAATCAGATAGGGTAGAGTATGGCCGATGCCACCCAGTGTCGTCATAAGCCCGCAGACAAAACCACGTGCCCAGGGATGTCCGCGGCCGGTCAATGATCCGTCGTCGGAAAGTGCTTCAGCGAAGCCCATGCTGATACCCGCTCCGACGCTTGCCGCAAGACCGACCTGAAAAGTGGACCAACTATTGTGCGTGGCGAAGGCGGCGGCAAAGAGCGGGGCCAATGTGGAGACGGAGCCATCCATCAAACCGGCAAGGCCGGGTTGAATCACCTGCAGAATGAAGAGCCGTTTGCTGCGGGCGGACTCATCTTCGCTAAGCTTCGTGGCGCCTATTTCCTCAGCCGTGTGAGCGTGGTTGCGTTCCTCTTCGGCAAGGTCGCCCAAGAGTTGGCGGATGCCGGCATCATTGGTGCGGCGGCAGGCAGCTTCATAAAAGCGGCGGGTTTCGACTTCCATTGATTCGGCAGTTTTTTGAACGGCTTTGAGGCCCAGCGGACGAACCAGCCAGACCGGGCGGCGGTTGACAAAGCCTTTGACGTCCTCGCGTCGGAAGTGTGGGACGTGATCTCCGAATCGGCTCTTATAGAGGTCCAGGAGGCGATGACGATGACCGTCTTCTTCGCGGCGCATGGTATCGAACTTTTGGGCCTGTTCCGGATAGTTCTCCTTCAAGCCATCGGCGAAGTCAGCGTAAATGCGGGCATCCTCCTCTTCCAAGGAAATGGCGAGTGCCAACACTTCTCGTTCAGACAGGCTTTCAAATGAGCGCATAGTCATGGAACGATTTGGATAGTCCCATAGATGACAGAATAGCCCTAGGCGGCATCGGTTGGCAACAGGGGAGGAAAACCGCCCATATTCCGGCTGCCGGCAGTCAAAAATTGCTTGTAACCGCAACTGGCAATCCGGGTCTTAAACGGGAAGTAATTTTTAATACCACAACTGATCTGCAAAACCTATGAAACTAACCAAGCACGTGCTTACAGCGGGTATGGCGATTGTCAGTCTATCGGCCCTGGCTGCGGAACCGGATTTGAGCAAGTTGCCACCAGCATCGAGTCAAAAGGATGTGACCTATGCCAAAGATATTCAGTCAATTTTTAAAGGCTCCTGCCTGGGTTGCCATGGTGAGGAGCGGCATAAGGCCGATCTGCGTTTGGACAGCCTGGAAGGAGTTTTGAAAGGCAGCAAGGACGGTCAGGTGGTTGTGCCGGGCAAGAGCGAAAAAAGCGATTTGGTAATTGCCATCGCGCGACTGGATCCAGATACAGCGATGCCTCCGATGCGGAAGCCGGGTGGTCGTGGTCCCGGTGGACCTCCTCCGGGATCTGAGAAACGTGCTGAGCACGGCTCAACGAACGGACCTGCAGGCGGACCTCCTCAAGGCGGCCCCGGTGGTGGAAATCGCCCCATGCCAAAGCCATTAACGGCTGAGCAAGTCGGGCTGGTTCGTGCCTGGATTGATCAGGGCGCGAAGTAATTTTAGGTTCAATAACACTCCTCTCTGCCTTTCATGTTAAGGGAATGTAGAGAGGAGTTTCTGTATCGGGAAGAGGAGCTGGATAGGCGCGTGCAAATAAAAAGGGCGGACGTTAAATCCGCCCTTGTGAGAAAAAGATTGCCTGTTTACTTGACGTTATTTGCGATGTCTTCCATCAAGGCCAGGGCAGTCGCCTCGGTGACTTGATTGACGTCGAAGTTCCGCGCGGCATTGTCCAGGCCAACCCGATTGTATAAGTCTGCCGTGGAAGCCTGGCCGATGATTTTTGAATCCTTCAGCCGGATGGCTGTGGCCTGAATATCAGGGACACTTTGGTTTTGATTTCCGGAAATGCCGGGCACATTGACGGTTCGAGAGGAAATCAGGACTTCCACCGCGATATCGGCAATCGGATTCAAGACTTCACGTTCACTGCCGCTGGACGTGGTGAAGGCGCTCAATGGTTTGTCACCGATGCTTTGCGCAGCCACATGTTGATCCACTAAGCCAACTCCAGCAGCGCGTAACGGACGCCCAAATAAACGTTCCACATCACGGATTGTCTGCCGGTCGGCCAACGTCGGCGCCGGTTTCGTGCTGAGGTGATAATTATTTTTCGCAACGCTCTGTTGTGTTTCTCCAGCAACGTTATTTGTGCCTGTGGTTGCGCCACTATTTTTGGTGGTGGTGATGGTCTCGGAATGGCCCGAAAGCTTCATGCCGGAACTTTCCTCCACCAACTCGCGGTTCACATATATCAATACACGCGGGCTTTCTGCCTTCACGAAATTCGTGCGGAAGGAATCAATAATCCCTTGAGTTTGCTCCTGCGTGAGCAATGCCGGTTGGTCCGGCAGTGGCTTCTGATCATAGACGTAAACCTCGCGAGCGCCGGCTGGCACTGTCGGCGCTGCGATTGGCGTTTGCACAACCTGATAAACCGGCGGCGGCACAATCGGCACCGGCTTGTTCTCGTAACGGATCTGCTCCGCGCTCACCGCCACAGCAAACGCGGTTACAGCGGCGAAACTGATTGCAATTTGCTTCTTCATAATCAACTCCCTGGTTGGCTACGGTTTATTATTAATGAGCTTCACGAATGCGAATGGTATACTTCTTCGCCTTCGTATTCATGGCAGTGAACGTCACCGCATCTTGTCCGTTCTCGGTCAGAATGACATTGTGCCAAACGCTCTCGCCTTCGGTGGGAAATCCTTGTTCATCCTTAAACACGCAACTGGCTTGCACTTGAATGCGCCGATTCTCGCGGTTGCGCAGATTCGCAGTGACCTCGAGGCGTCCATCCGGCAACGTCCGTTGCTGAATGCCGCTGCACGTCACCGATATCTGCACGCGCGGGTCCATCAACACAATTGTGGTGTGATTTTCCAGGTCATTCACGGTCGTGTTCACGGGAACATAAGCGCCAGTATCGCGCGGTGTGGTTTCGCAGCCAGTCAGGAGTGCCGCCGCGGTGGCGAGCATGCCGATAGCCAAAAAAGTTCTCTTCATATATTTTGCGGAGTTATGGAAGTGTCACTGACAAAAACAACTTTATCGCTTTTATCTGCGGGGACATTGATGTTTATGGTTTTGGTCAAATTCGACATCGGCTGGCCGCTTCGATCCAGGAACTCAACCGTCGCGGTGTGCTGACCCGGCGGCAACTGCATCTGCGCAAAGCTCAAGTAATGCGGCAAATTATCCCACGTGCGCGTGTCGGCCTTTGGCGTCGTGTTGGCCGAGACGATCTTGGCGATCAATCCAGCCGCCGCAATCCCCAACCCGATTTCCGGATCTCGCCGATCCGCGCTGGCCGCAATCAATCCGCCTACAATCGCCGCATTACCCACGGCATCAGTCGTGCTCTTAAAAACAGCCTTGTTTGCCAACACATGATCCATTACGCGACCACCACGCGTCGTCGCCTGAAAATCAAGGTCATCGTAAGGATCCACCCGGATCGCCTGGCCATCCACCTTGATGACTGCCGCAAGCACGGGTGAAGAGGCCACGCGAATGTGCAACTCCTCACCATATTCACCCCCCGCATATTTAATCGGGCCGGGACCGAATTCGAGAAAGAACAACACGTTCGCATCCTTGTTATACGGTGGCGGCTTCGCAAAACGCTTGCACAATCTCTCCGCCCGTTGGAACGCATCATTGCCATCTCCGGCCAATTTTACCGATGCCAATCCGTCCAGATAATCCAGCAACACGTAGTCACTTGAATACTGCTGATCGTCCGCCGCGGAATCCTCCAATTGCGCGCTGCGGAAACAGGCCCGCGCATTATCCGGTTCACCATCCATCCAATACAAAATGCCCCGGTAATAATACGCCATCACCCGTTCATACGGTTCGCCGATGAACGTCTTCTTCGCCTCTTCGTGGAAGTAACCACGCGCCTGCTTCGCATCTGTCCTTGCCGTAAATGCCGCCGCGCGTCAGCAACGCATCGTCGAGCATCGTCTTGGCCTCCTGGAATTGTCCCTTGCGCAAATCCGCCGCCGCCGTCCGGTATTCCCACAAGACTTTGTCGCGCTTCGGCCCATTCGCGATGGCATTTGGACCATCCACCGCGATGTTACCCGTCAGAGCCAGCGGTGCCTGCCGCTCCGTTGTGGCGCAGCCGCTGATCAAAAGCGACACCGCGGCAAAGCATGCCCAACAACACTTTTTCATGCAGTCAATTTTTCGAATCGCGCGCTCGTTTAATTAACGATACGCCGCGTCTTCCAACCCCTGCTTCTTGATCTCGGCGGAATCTTCCCACACGATCGCGCTCGTCCGGGCATCAATGAGCTGGAACGCATACAAAATATAATCGCTGGTTCCCGCGCTGGTTCGCGTCGTCATGCCCTGCAATGAACCCGTCAGGAAATAGTCCGCTCCCTTGAATTCCACCACGCGCGGATCAGCGTTTGCCGTCACCTGGCCAGCCAGCTTCATGTTCCGTTCCTTCTGCAACGCATCCATGCGATCGCGCGCCAGGAATGATACCTTGCCCGCCGACTTGCTGTTCAGCTGCGTCCGAATCCGCGTCAGAAAAATGTCCTTGTTGATCGGGAACCGCGTTTCATTTTTCACTGGATCCAGCACCACGCACGGCACTCCTTGCGCCTGCGCAATCTGCGGAATCCCCAAAATACTCCGCGACATCTTGTCGGTTACCGCCACCAGGTCTTGCGATTCCATGCCCGTCCCCGCCACGAAACCACGCTCATCCGGACGCATCTCCGTCACCGCTACGCCGGAAGGATTACGCACGCCCGAGGAGGCGCAGCCGGCCATCATGCTGGCGGCCAGGATTACCAAAGCTGATTTAGAATGCTGTTTAATAAAACTTAGGTTCATAAATAAAAGGTGATTATATGGTGGATTGCTTGCTGAAATTCAACTTGTTTTAATGCTCAACGTCCGAACAAACCATTCGCGCTGCTCATCGGCGTCGTGGTGTAATAATAATTGTTGATGATTGTTGTTGGCGGTGATGCGGGCTGCTGCTGTTGCACTGGCACAGGTTGTTGGTGTGTTACAGGAGCTGCCTCGTAATAGGAAGGGGCGCTGTAATAAGTCGGCGCCGGGAAATAGGAGTAATAATCAGGACCGCCATAAAGCGAAACTCCCCAGCCGCCACGCCATCCACCATAATAACCACCCCAATAAGGTCGGTAACCGTGGTAGCCGTAATAAGGCCCGTGATACCCATAACCAGCGTGATAGCTCACACCATAATATCCGCCGTTATAATAACCATCGTGCTGCGCCGCATGCGCCAGGTTCCCTGCCAAAAATCCACTCGCAGCTCCAATCGCCGCGCCCTCTCCCGCATGACCATGCCCCACCGCCGAGCCGATCGCCGCTCCCAAGCCAGCCCCCATCAACGCGCCTCCCGTTGACTCAGGATTAAACAATTGCGCCTGGGCTGACACCACCAAACCCA
>NZ_ABOX02000057.1 GCF_000172555.1 Pedosphaera parvula Ellin514 | reverse complement strand
TTGCCGCCATTGGAATCGATATAATACGTGACCGCAAAACCGGCCAGCGGAATTAATAATAGAACGAGAATTAAAAGGCGTTGCAGGAACGCCATTGTAGACGTCAGTTTCATAAGGGTCTTGATCGGTTTTTGCTGCCCTGATTCTAAAATCAGGGGGGATCGGAATCGGCGGCAGTTTTGGTTGAAGCAAGAATATCAAAAAATTAGTGACTGCCAAGCTTTAATCGAATTTTTCAATGCAAGCTCTCTAGTGCGGATGCCACAAGAATCAGAGGAGTCATTACTTCTTCGTCATATAGGTTTCCTTTCGGTTCGCTATTTTGTTCTTCGTTCGGACAATAACGTTCTACCGGGAGGAAACCTTCCTCCGCCGGCCAGCACTTAATGTTTATCAAACCAAAGTGATTACACAGCCATTTCGCTCCCAACCTCGCTCACGTTCGCAGAATGAAACCATCCCACTGCGAAGCAAAGTCGGAACCAAAACTTCACTGTTCAATTTTCAACCCACGACGGCACCCGCGCGACAGAGCCCAATCAATCCAAACACGCCAGCCGTACGACCCTCTCCTCGGGGAGAGGCAATGGTGAGGGGGACCGCGACACTCGAAAACCCAAACCTCAACACGATTAGCCTCCACGACTCCCCCGCTCAGTCACCCCTTAATTTTCAACCCACGTCAGCAATCGCCTTCAGCCACGAAAAGGGACAAACCAAATTAATCACATAGCCATTGTGCTTCCAACCTCGCTCACCTTCGGACAATGAAACCGTCCCCACCGCGAAGCAAAGCTGCAAACTCCAACCCCTTCCGAACAATCCACAGTGCCAACGGCACGCCAGTCAATAGCCAGGGCATGTGAGCCCCTTTAAGGCTCAGCTTGGGGAAGGCTAAAATAAAACGTCGCTCCTTTGTCCACCGCAGCCTCTGCCCAAATCCTTCCACCATGGCGATGAACGATGCGCCGCACAATGGAGAGTCCCACGCCTGTCCCTGAAAACTCCTGCGCGCTGGTGCATGCGTTGGAATACGCCGAAGAGCTTGTCGGCATAGCGCATGTCAAAGCCAACTCCATTGTCCCGCACAAAATAGATCGTCATTCCCTCTCCATCTTCTGCTTTGGAGCCCACTTCAATCACCGCTACGGGTCGATTGCGGGTGTATTTCATGGCATTGGACAGGAGATTGACAAACACCTGCCGCAGCAGAGCCGGGTCGCCCATGCAGCCCGGCAGATCGGCTGCTTGGATGTCCATGTTGCGGCCCGGATATTCGGCCTGCAATTCATTGGCCGTCTGGCGCATCAGCGCGGTGAGGTTCACGGGACGCGGCACGATCGGCTGGCGGTCTATGTAAGAAAGACTCAAAAGAGCCTCGATCATTTGGCTCATCTGCAGGGCGCTGTCTCTGGTCATGGTCAAGAGGTTCAGAGCATCCCCGGATAGCTCGTGAGCATGGTCGGACATCAAAAGCTCCGCGAATCCGGTCACCGTCCGCAACGGACGCCGCAAGTCATGCGACACCGAATAGCTGAAGGCATCCAACTCCTGATTGACCTGCCGCAATTCGGCGTTGACGTGCTGCAGTTGGGCGGTGCGCTCCTGCACGCGCGCTTCCAGTTCATCACGGGAGTGGCGTAGCGCGGCTTCGGCCTTCTTGCGTTCGGTGACGTCATGCGCCACTCCGACAAAGCGGGATATACGGCCTTCGGTATTTTTTATCGGAATGAGGGTGGTGTAAAAAATAAAATTTTGCCCGTAGACCGCTGTAATTGGCTCCTCATAGCTGATGGGGGATCCCTGGGCGATACATTGTTTATAATGAGCAATCATTTGCCGGGACTGATCTGGCGGAAATATTTCTTGAGTCGTCTTGCCGGAAATTTCAGCCGTGGTAAGCCCTACCACCTTTTCGGCCATGGGATTATAGCGATTGATTAAAAACCGACCATCGGCTGTGACATCCATCAGAAAGATGGAGTCGGAGGTGGTTTCGAATACCTCGCGATAGCGCCGCTCACTTTCGCGCAAGGCGATTTCAGTTTCCCTCGCCTGGTTCAACGCGGCGCTGATCGAGCGATTAGCCAGAAACTGAAAAATGGCGATGAATTCCATGCAGATGGCCACAAGCGCCCAAATTGAAAATAGTGTGTAAACTATTTCGCTCTTAGGAAGATGGCCTGTTGATTCCACCAGAACCACACCCAACGCGGTGAGGCAGAAAACAACGCCTGCAACCACTCCACCCCTCCCGCCAAACACCAACCCGGCGATGAGCACATACACGATGAACATCAAAACAGCCAGCGCATGAATGCCGTGGGCCGTCAGAGCCAGAACCGTCGCCATCATCCACAGCTCCGTCAAAAGCAAGACACCCGCCAAGCGCGTGTGACCGCGCTTGTTCAGGAGCAGCAAGGGAGGCAGGGTGAAGTTGAAGGTAAGCAGGATTGCCAGCCATCGTGCCCACTGGTTAGGCAGGAGGAGGAAAAAGACAAAAAACTGAGTATCAATGACAAACAACAGGCTCAAAACAACAAGATGCACCATCCGTGCCTGTGTGCATCTTCCCCCCATCGGCAAAAGCCGGTGGACTGATGAGACGGCGAATATTCATGCGCAACGCTTTGATCCCCATGTCAACCAATCATACCACCACAACTCAGGGCCAGCGACTCCAACTGCCTGCGCAGGTGTATCACTACTTATACCGAATGCCGAAAGAAATTTCCGGATGGCAGGAGGGATTTTGGTTTGAGGCAAGGCGGAGGCTGCCGGCGCTATCTGAAAGATAACGCCAAGGCCGACAACGCCGCCTCAAATCAAAAGCATCCTGTACTCAATGATTAACGAAGTTCCTCTTTCCTCAGGGTCATGGCTTTTTCAGTCTCCACATTCATCAGGCTTATTACTTCCTTTCATTCCGGTTCTTTTCCCCATTCCGGAAATTAATTTTGGCATTCGGTATAACGCCACGGACGCGGTGCTAGCGCTCGAGCAGCGCTCCGGTTATGCCAGGTCCAATGCTCCTGAAACCAGGAAGCCGAATCCTCTCATATTTGACCGGTCCAATCCGATGGGGCAAAACCCCACAGGGCGACCTCCCACTGGAAAGGGTTCAAACCAAATTAATTACACGGCCGTTTTGCTCCCAACCTCGCTCACCTTCGGGGATGAAACCCTCCCACCTGCAAAGTAAAGTCCGAACCCAAAGCTTCACCCTTCGATTTTCAACCCACAACGGCGCCCACGCCACCGAGCCCAATCAATACAAACACACCCGACGGTCCCCCCTTCTCCACTTTGCAATGAAAACGGAACGAACTTGATCCACCCCCAGGTGAGCCTCGTGTAACGACCTTGGAAGATCAGCGGGAAACGGTCTGCCCTGAAGCTGCGTCCCCTCTACGGGCGTTTGATCCGGGCGGGCGACGCCAACCGGCGGCGACGCCCACCCCACCCTAATATTCTAGCGAATCAACCCGGGCCGCCGAGCGACGACCATGCCGTCCAGGTACCGGCGTTGTTGTAGGTATGGCCGACATTGCTGGTTGCCGCGTCGCGGCCATAAACTTCCGTCGTGCCATCGCTGTTCACAATGGCTGTCGGATCGCTTTGCAGGGTGACGGAGAGGCTGATGTGCGCCCAACCGTTAAAAGGCGTGCCCGTTCCGTTATTCCAGTTGTGCCACAAATTGCCGTCGGAGGTGATGGCAAAAATTTCGATGTGCCCGCTTGCGTTTTGCGTGGCACTGATGTTCGAGGCGACTGTGCCGCCAACTGAGCCGGAGCCCCAGGTGTCCGAGAAACTGCCATGATAATAGTGATTCACGGAATTGTCCGTGTTGCGCACGAACACTTCCACGCCACCATCATTGCGGGCAACGACGCATGGACGACCTTTGTTGCCGCCACCAAGCGACACCCAGCCGCCGCTATTCCAAGCCGTGCCAGGACCAGTGTTCCAGCGATGAACGAGATTGCCGTTCACATCGGTGGCAAACACTTCCAGGTAACCGTTCGCGTTGATGATGGCTGCGCAATCGCTGCCGATCGAGCCGCCGAGCGAACCGTCATTCCATGTCGCGGAAAAGCTCCCGTGATAATAATGCTGAACCGAGCCGCCGTTGTCGTTGTGAACGAACACTTCCACGCCGCCGTCCTGGCGAAGAACCACGGCGGGATTGCCAACGTAATTGTTCGTGCCATCCAAACCGACGGTTTGCCACGTGCTCCAGGCCGTGCCTTCGCCGGTATTCCATTTGTGGCGTAGATATCCGAGATCATCGCCAACGCAGAAAATCTCCATGTAGCCGTTCGTGTTCAAAACCGGCACGACGGCACTGGCGCACATTTGCGCGTTGTTGTCGCCGAGCCATTCACCTGTCCATGTGCCGTTGCCGCTCACGCCGGTCGTGTGCGAGTCCCACGGCGCCGCGCCGTTGTCCTGGGTCGCGAAGACGACGCGATGGCCGTTGGTGTAAGTGATGGGACTTGGTTTCAATTCTACCGCCGCCTGGAAGCTGCCGCCAACGAGGAATTGGTCGATCAATTGCGACGTGCTGCCGTTGTAGACATCCCCGTCCACGGAGCCGGAAATGCCGGAGACGCTGAGGCCACTCGTGTATTGCCAGATGTCCCACGCGCCCGAGCCCCAAACTTCGCAACTGGTACAAATGTTCCAGGGATTTCCGGATTGCGGGTTTTCGCCGTTATAATTGGCGAGCCACGCGCCCCATGAATGTGAAATGCCGCTCAAATTGCACGCGCTGCACGAGCTGGTGTAAATGACCGGCGTGACGCTCAAGCCTTTGGCGGCAGCTTTGCTTACAATGGCATTGCACCATTGATTTGCCCAGTCGCCATAGCTGCTTGCGCCCACATGGCCGTTGAATGTTTCAAAGTCCAGCATCGGCACAAAAGTTTTTCCATCGGCTTTAATGTAGGAGCTGGCGACGTTCCAAAAATAATTCGCTTCGGCCTGCGGCGTGTCCAAATCGGGCCGTGCGAAATCATATGCGCCCATGTAAATGCCCGCGTTCTTGCCGTTCTTCATGTTGCCGGCCAAATAGCCGTCCGTGAAGTAGGTGCCCTCGGTTGCTTTTGCCCACGAGAAGACCATGCCCGAGCTGCGGACGGAGTTCCAATTGATGGAGTGGTTGTTGTTGGAAACGTCAATGCCGTTCGGCTTCGCGCCCACCGGCCCGGCCGAGAGCACGCCCGCTGCCACCAGAGCGGCGGTGAATTGAAGTGATTTTCTGATACTCATTCTTTTCCTTTTAGTTGTTTTTAATTTTGTGACTGTTCCTTCCAATAACCGTGAACCGAAATTCCGGTTCACAAAAAGCGAATTCGTTGAAGCAAAACTTTCAACCATGTCTCGAGGCGATGTGGATTTTTTGGCTCTGTTGACTAAAGCGCAAAACACGAGTGCGCTGGAACAGAGGCTGACTGGTTCGGATTACATCAAAGCTCCAGGTAACTGTCCACCGATTTTTGAGTTAAACACAGCCTTTAATCTTGGAAAAGTTGCTTATGTTACCTCAGTTTCGCCGCAGCAAAAAAGGGTCGCCCATCAGGGCATTGGACCAAAAGGTAAAACGGTATGGAGGGGGTCGCTCTCAGTTATTTACACTATTTGATCCTGTAAAGAGACCAACCCTAATTAATTACCACAGCCATTTTGCTTCCAACCTCGCGTAGCGCACGAAGCTGGCCCAAATGACTTCCTCGAAACGGGTGTCGCTGCAGGGTTCGGCATTGCTTTTCTGTTCGGATGGTGTTCTAGTTTTTCTCGCCCACTCTCAGCGGCGATCGCCAAGCCTGGGCGCTAAGGATCATGTGCGCATCTACACCAAGGTCTGTTATTCACTGGAAACGGTTGTTCCTGATTTTGGAGGCATTTGTTGTTCTCGCCTGCCTTTACGGACTGGCCCTGAGGATTACCTGGCGTTACGACGTGGGCTGGCATCCACACGGGATGACGGTCTACCAGATTTTGTCTCCGCTGTTAGGCCCGATGTCCTATGGTTTTCTCGCAGCCTCGGTGTTCTTGCTGCTGGGCAGCCCATTTTTTTTGAGACCACTCCGTTCCGCCGCGGTCAGGGCGTGGCTAATTGGAGTAGCGGCATTATTCTGTGCCGGCTGCCTGCTTGTTTTCCTCTGATGCTTGACCATTCACTGGAGCGAACCAGCACCCGTCGAGTCGGTAGTCTTGCTGCCGGTGAAAGGCGGGATACCTTCGACTCCAATGTCGGGGTTGGTGAAATGAAACATTAACTACGAGGCGATAATCCAATGCGACAAATAGTGCGCGAAGAAGCAAATTGCGAAATGATAGCCGCGGAATTAAGAACGCGGATTGAAGCCTTTAACGAACGCGTCGTCGGAGCATTGAATACAAGAGAGATCGTTTTGACAGTTCGTGACGATGCGGGCAATTTGATCGCCGGTTTAACCGGCGAGATGTTTTGGAATGTCCTCCATGTCGATGTATTATGGGTCGATGAGAATCATCGAGATAAAAACCATGGCACTGAGTTATTGAAACACGCGGAACATCTGGCGGCGGATCAGTCTTGCGAAGCAGTTTATCTTAGCACTTTCGGGTTTCAGGCTCCTGGATTCTACTCCAAGCAGGGGTACAATGTGATTGGTGACCTGCCTGACGTACCCAAACATTCCATGCGTCGGTGGTTCTGGAAACGGTTGCCAAGCCCTGCAGTTTAAAAAGGGTGCAAACTTCGGCCAACCCTAATTAATTGTACACCCATTTTGCTTCCAACATCGCTCACCTTCGAAGAACGAAACCATCCCACAACGTGTCAGGATGTTGGTATCGAGCTGTGAACAAAGTCTCGAGTCTGCCAAATAATGATGCTGGAGGCCGTCAAGAGCACGATGCCGACTAAAAAGAACGTGCCGGCAACAACGGTTCCCTGACGAAGCGGATCCCAAGGTACGTGTGGCTTGGCAGATAAACGGCGTTTTTTCTTATTCACGGACGGCACGGTAAATCCAAGTGATTGGGGTTGTCGAGTCACTACTGTCCAAATTAGCTTTTAAAAGTGAGTGAAAATGGCTCTCGGTCTTGCAGCAGCCGGATGCGCGGTGTTCGCCGCCGGAACTTTTTTGCGACACAGAATTACGAGCACCTATGGAAGCGCTGGAGGATTGAGAGCGTTTGGGATGATGCGATGGTGAAAAACCCTTTGTAGGGTATCACCTACTTGGCAAAATTACGCTGGAGATATATCTGAAACCTTACACTTTGGTATGGTCAACAGGTTTGAGAGAAGACCTTGAGCATTTCGCACCGGCCATTCGCGGCAAGGATTGTTTCGCTCCCAACCACCGGAAAGGAATCGCATGATTGCAGACGGGAATGGTTCAATCGCGCTGAATGGACACGTTTTCAATGGGGCAAAAAACTCGGTAGTGGCCGAGGACTTGGTGCTGCTTCGCGAGCCGCCCTGCCAGGAACAAATTTGCATCCGGCCGTGCAAAACATCAGACCACGGATCTATTCAGCGTCTCTGCTGCGAGACCGGGTTTCTGGGGCGGCCTGTCGATCCGATGTTTCACGACCATGATTTGTTTGCTGAATTATTCACACGCCCTTACCTCGACTACGAACCGGGCTGGAGCATGGTTGCCGAAGCGAACGGGAGAATTGTTGGCTATCTTTTAGGTTCAGTCTCCCGTTATTTTGATTGGCTCCAGTTGTGGTGTGGATTTCAGACCGCTTCCAAAATGGGCTTCCGATTCGCCACAGGACGCTATGCGAATCACGCCCGCAGCCGGAAGTTCGTTCGCTGGCTCTTCACTGCAGGAATGAAGGAACAACCCAAACATCCCGATGGCGCCGCGCATCTCCATCTGGATATTGACGCACGATATCGCGGCCGCGGGATAGGACGAAAACTATGGGAGACTTACGAACAACGACTGCGTGGAGTTGGAATCGAGCGATGTTACGGGGCGTTCTTTTCACATCCCGGGCGCCGGCCCGAATCTGCGTATGCCCGGTTTGGTTTTACCGTCTTTGACCGACGCCGCACTACCATGTTCGAGCCGGATATCCCCCACCCGGTGGAAGTGGTCTGCGTCTGCAAGAATCTCTGAGGTCGGGATGCAAGTAGCGTCCGCTCTATGAAACATATTTTCTTCACCTTGGCCAGCGCACGTTCAGGGACGCTTTACCTGCGCGAGCTTTTCCGCAACAACGTGCTCGATTGCGCCAGCCGTCACGAGCCGTTTTTCGACTGGGGAAACCCGACCCTCTTTGGCCCGGCGATTTACGACGCGTTTGCCGGGCGGGTGGACCGCATCCGCGCACGTTTGGCAAAGAAGCGTGTGTACATCGAACAGCTTCCAGAAAGTATCTATCTTGAATCCAGCCACGCATTCCTGAAATCGGCCTACGTCGCCGCGCTGGAGTTTTTTCCCAACCTGCGGCTCATTCACCTCGTTCGTGACCCGCTTTGTGTCGCACATAGTGAAACGTACCGTCAGCAATGGCGGGAGCGCATTCACGCGCCGTTTCATTTCTATACTGGCGATGATGGCCGCCGCCACTTCTGTTGGGCGTTGACTGGAAACGAGGACGTTTTTCGGCACTTCGAGGGCATGCAATTGAGTTTGTTCCAATGGTACTTGATTCAGTGGATTGAAATCGAAAACCGCGCCATGAAGTTCCTGGACCAGCACCAATTGCATGACCGTTGTTTTACCCTGCACTCGTCCGCGGATTTGAACAACGGATCAAAAATCCGGACGATGTTCGAATTTTTTGAGCTGCCAACGGTCGCGCCTGCGCACGTTTTCCTGGGCGGCCGTAGAAACGAGAGCATTGGGCACCGTACCGTCGTCACATTCGAAAACGAGCGGCAATGTGGTGAAGTCCTGGAAAGAATGCCAACCCGGTACTTGGAGATATTCGCCCGCGAACCGTATCGCGACTTCGGCTGGAGCAGCCGCTTTAAAAGGGATCAAACCAAAGTAATTACACAACCATTTTGCTTCCAACCTCGCTCACCAAACCATCCCACCGCAAAGTAGAGTCCGAACCAAAACTTCACCCTTCGATTTACAACCCACGTCAGCAACCGCCTTTACCTGAGTCAGAGAGCATCAAATGAGTGTACTTAATTTGGTTTGTCCTTTTCGGAAAGAGAAAGCAGCCTGTGCAAAGGCTTGCAAGACCATGGAGCAGGAAGTAAATCGCAAAAAAACCCGGCGCCGGCTGTGGCAGGAACTCATATGGGAAATCTCAATTAACTGATCGTTTTTCGCGTGAGGAAAAAGTTGAGCATTTTGTTGACGGTTCTCATTCTCGCCGTGTTGGGCGGCATGATTCAGATTGCCTTGAGACCGCGCGAAACCGAACCGGTTTATCAAGGCAGAAAGCTGAGCTTTTGGTTGAGCGATTATTTGCCCGGGGCCAAGGCGAGCCCGGAGCAGTTGCAGCGGGACAGCGCCGCCGTTCGTGAAATTGGCACCAATGCCATACCCGTTTTGTTGCGATGGATTTCTGCGAAAGATGGTCCGCTAAAACATAAAATAATCGTCTGGATCTACGAGCATCCCCGTGTGCCTTTTCGCGTCGAATCGGCGGTGGACAAACAAATGATGGCCGCCAGCGCTTTCAGCATTCTCGGACGGTTGCAAGCCACCTCCGCCGTCCCTGCGCTGGTTGAGATCGTAAAACAAGGCGGTGGCACCAAAACTTCCGGTGTCGGTGCTCAAACTTTTCCAATTTTTGCCCCTGGCCGAGCTTGATCCCGAAGCCGCGGTCAAGGCGGGGGTAAAGTTCGGATCCGGCGGCAGCATTGCCGGCTGGAGCGCGCCGCCGCCTGAACCAAAACATTAAACGGGACGAATTAATTTTCGCATTCGGTATAATTCTTTCGAAGCAACAAATACAAAGGCGCGCCCGATTTTTCATTGTAAGAAATTCCAATCTCTCCAAAATTTGGCCGCACTGTCTCGCCGGGGTGCATTGGTAAATCTCTATCATGAAGAAAAAATTATTTGCCTGCCTCTTTTTGGGGTTGAGCATGATCTCCGCCACGCTGTCCGCCGCTCCGGTCAGGCTGCAAATCCTCCAGCAGGGCACGAACCTCCTCGTCTCGTGGCCCACGAACTACTCCGCCTTTGGCCTGCAATTCAGCACCAATCTCAACTCCACCAATTGGACGCCGGTTTCAGTGACCCCATCGCAGACCAACACTTATGTAGTGCTGGACCCGCTCCAGGCCGGCCCGCGCCACTACCGCCTGGTCTCGCCCTGTGGCACGAATGCCGCACCCTATTTGCCTGTCGGGACGTTCCTCAAATTAAATGGCAATGGCAATGGCTATTCCATCACCTCGACCAGTCTGACAAACGCCCTGTCGGTTCCAACCTTGAGCTTTGACGCTTCCGCCTTCGTGGATCCGTCCAGTTGTTTTGGCAACGGCGGCTTGTCCTACGCCTGGCAGTTAACGACGAACGGCTCGCCGATCCTTGCCAATGTCAGTGGTCTAAATGCGGCCCGCTTAACGATCACAAACAACTCTCTCGCGGCAGGGGTCTATGGCCTGAACCTCGCCGTCACCGGTTCCAGCGGACTCACCACGAACCTGACCTTGACCCTGACGCTTAAAGATTTGCTCCCCGGTGACCCGCAAAATCCCGGAACCACACCTTTCCTGCCGGCGGGAAGTTATATCTTCGAAAACAATGTTCCGATGATTGATGGTGATACGGCCATGCTCGCGGATTATTACCCTCATCTTACCTTTGATCTTATCGGCCTTTTCAGCACCCAGGTCGATCCATTCAGTATCTTGGATGTCGGCGCGGTCGTTGATCCGGCCACCTGCGATAACAGCTCCTTGACCTACCAATGGAAAATAAACAACTCGGACCGGGGACCAGACCTCCATCCCTTCGGCGTCGCAGGCTTCAACGCCTCCCGTTTGAAAATCTTCCGTCAGTCGCTGGCGAATGGTTTTTACGATGTGCATGTGTTTGTGACGGGCCTCACCGGAACGAGCGAGTTTGCGTACGAATTTGAAGTTCGCGACTCCAACGCGCAATTCCGGACTCCTTGCAGCACCAACACCGCCCCCTATCTGCCGCCGGGAAACTTCGTGACCCTGAATGCCAGTCCGCTTCCGGCCGTGTTTCAACTCGCCACCAACGTGACCTCGGTGGTCCTTGACGCTTCCGCGTTCACCAGCCCCTTCAATTGCGTGGGCGGCCTCGGGCTCATGACTTTTCACTGGGCGCTGGCCCCTTCTTCGACCAATGCTTTCACCGGCAGCGTCAGCGGAGCCGACACATCGGTGCTGACCATCCCCGCCAGCAGCCTCGCGACCGGCTCCTACATTTTCCGCCTCACCGTCACCGACCAATTCGATGGCTCGACGGTGCAAAAAGATTACCCGGTGCAGTTTCTCCGCCCCTGAACCTCGTTGCGGCTCTCAAGTGCGGCGCGCTGTGTGAAGGGGTCGGCCCAGTTATTTACAGTGATACTGTAAAGGAGCCAACCCAAATTAATTGCGCACCCATTCTGCTACCAACCTCGTCCACCATGGCGGAATCAAACCCTCCCACCGTGAGGTAAAGCCCGAGCCAAAACAGCTGCTCCGGTAATATCCCTGTGACTCAGAAAAGCCAAAATTGTCACGGCAGTGTAATACTCAGGTGACAATTGGCCGCCACCCATTGACTTCACTCGTTTCTGTGGCTCAATCCCCGCTAATGGTGTAAATATGAAACAGACTCGACGCGAATTTGTCCGCAAACTCTTCGTGGCCACTCAGGTTGCTGTGGCCAGCCGTTTTCTTCCTGACAACCTCCTTGCAGCCGAACTCGACCGTCCCCTCTCCCCGGATGGTTTCAACTTCATCGTCTTCGGCGATTGGGGGCGAAATGGCGAACGCGACCAGTCTGAAGTTGCCGCTCAAATGGCACTTGCCGCCAAGGCAACCAAGGTCCGTTTTATCATCTCGGCCGGTGACAACTTTTATGATAATGGCGTCGCCTCCGCCAGCGACCCTCAATGGCAGACCTCCTTTGAGCATGTTTATCGCGACCCCGCCCTCCAGATTCCGTGGCATGTCATCCTCGGCAACCACGATTATAATGGCAACTGCGACGCACAGTTGGAATATGCCCGCTCCCACCCTCGCTGGAACATGCCCGCCCGCTATTATCTGCAAACACATCACATTGACAAATCTACCACCGCCGACTTTTTCTATCTCGACACCTCGCCGATGATCGAGAGCTATCATCGTCACCGCAGACTCGGCCCCAACGTCACAACTCAGGATGTGAAAAAGCAAATCGCCTGGTTCAAAAACGCTCTCATCGCTTCTCAGGCCCAATGGAAAATTGTCATCGGACATCATCCCATTTATTCCGGCGGTGAACACGGAGACACCGCTGAACTCATCAAGGACGTGTTGCCGCTGCTGCAGGAACACAAGGTGCAAGCTTGGTTCAACGGCCACGACCACGACCTTCAACATCTGATGGCTGGCGACCTGAACCTATTTTGTTGCGGGGCCGGGTCGCAGGTTCGTAACACCAGGAAAACCGAGCGCACAAAATTCGCCCAATCCCGATCCGGTTTCACCACCGTTTCACTGCGATCAGACCGAATGCGCGTCCACATGACCGATAACCACGGTCAACTCCTCTACCACACAGATGTTCCAGTAAAGTCAGTTTGACTCCGTTTCGCACCTGACGGCGTTGGCGGGTGCTTTGATCCGTTTACCCGTTCAGCGTCCAGCCCTTCCGGTAGGTGTGGCTCAGGTATTGGTTGGCTTCCGGGCAGTCGGTGCATTGTCCAGTGGCGCCGTCGTATTTAATCTTCTTGCCGGCGCGATAGGCCACCAGGCCAAGCAACATCATTTCGATCATGTCGCAGGCGTAACCAAAGTTGCAGGAGGTCTTGAGGTTGCCCTTGCAGGCGTTGATCCATTCCTTCTGGAAAACGCCCATGGCCGGAATCTGCTCGTTCTTGGGACGAGGCTTATACCCGCTGCCGTCGTCTTCCACTTTGTCTCCGCTGCGCGGAATGAGAATGCGGGAATTGAAATCTGCGACGAGGGAACCTTTGCGCCCTTTGAACAACACGCCGTGGTCAATTTTATCCAGATCAATGCCGCGATGCGGCGACTCCGGCATCGCGCCGCCTTGATGCCAGGACACTTGAATGGGAGGACGCCAGTCGTTGGCCGGAATATCAAAGCGCGTCCGAAGTTTCACTGGCGTCACTTCTGGATTGAACGGATCGCCCGTGCCTTCGGCGGACGTGGGCAGTCCGGCATCAATGGCGTTCCAGGCCAGATCCATGGTATGACTTCCCATGTCGCCCACCTGCCCGCTGCCGAAATCCCAATGCATGTTCCAATGCAGGCAACCGCCGAGAAAGTATTCCGGGTTGTAGGGGTGAAAAGGGGCCGGACCGAGCCATAAATCATAATTAATATATTTAGGCGGATCGCCCGCTGCGGGCAGATAGCCGGCACGCGGAACCTGTCGGTTACCCCAGGCGCTGACCGCCTGCAATTCACCGATGGCCCCGTCGCGGATCAGTTCACGCACCCGGTTGAAATTTTCGAACTGATGCCGCTGTGTGCCAACCTGCGTGGCGAGCTTGTCCTTGTTCTTCAGCCAGGTGGCGCGAATGAGGCGCGCTTCCTCCACGGTGTTCACCAGCGGTTTTTCACAATAAACATGTTTGCCGCGGTTCATCGCCCAGTTGGTGACAAAGGCGTGCGTGTGATCCAATGTGCAGCAAACGATGGCGTCAATATCCTTTTGCTCAAGGCACAGGCGCCAATCCGCGTATTGCTTCGCCTTGGGAAATTTCTTGGCGGCGGAAGCCAGATGCTGCTCATTCAAATCACAGATGGCCACCACGTTCTCGTGGGACATCACCTCGAAATGTTCCTGCGCCCGGTGTCCGGTGGCGATCAGGGCGACGTTTAACTTGTTGCTCGGGGCTTCAGCCCCAAAAAGTTTAAAGCGAGGCAGGAGAAATCCCGATGCTCCGATCACGGCAGCGGATTTGAGGAAGTGGCGTCGTTTGATGGCGGAGGATGAGGGTTTAGAACCACTGTCAGCCAAGCGCGGCTGAGCCGAATATTGCTTCCTGGAATTCATGCGGGAAGTTTCCCGCAATCACGCGGGAGCCTCAAGCGAAAAACTATCACGCGAAAGATACAAAACATCCCACTAGGCGTGATTTGTTCAGGCGGCTTCCCACTGCTCGCGCAGGAGTTTGGCTGCGGCAATGAGGGCCTTGCTCCGATCACCTTTGAGACCGCATTCGAAGGAGACCAGGTCCTGGTAGCCGATGAGCTTGAGCCCCTTGAAGCCGTCCACGTAATTGTCGCCCGCGTCTTCGCCGGGCATTTTCCGGCTCTTGCGGCTGGCCATGTGAACGTGCCGGAGATATTTGCCGCCGGCAACAAATGCGGCCATATCGCTGGTTTCCTCAAACGTCATGTGCCAGAAATCACCCATCACGCGGATGCCGGGATGATTAACGTCACGGCAAATGGCGGCACCGTCGGCAACCTGGCGCAGGAAATGGCATTCCTTGCGGTTGAGCGGTTCGAGCAGCATATGCATGCCGACTTTTTGGGCGTGCTCGCCAATTTCAGGCAGAACTTTGACGAGCAACTCGCGGGCTTCCCAATGCTCGAGCTTGGTTTGATTGGGCCGGGCAGGCACCATGACCATGCCGGTCGCTCCCAAAGCGCCGGCGGCGGTCAGTACCTCTTTAATGCTGTCCATGGCTTTGCTGCGAACTGCTTCGTCGTCCGAAATAAGACTTCCCTGCATGCCGCCGCAAATGACGCCTATCTTGATCTTCCGGCCTTGCATTGCCTTTTGCAGTTCATCAGCGATCTCCAACAAATTCTTGCCATGCGGTTCAAAAGCTTCGAAGCCGTTGGCCTCCAGGAAATCGAGTTTTTCGGCAATGGTTTTTCCGGGCGCAACCGTATCCTGACACGACAAACGCAACCGCGCCTTCGTCGAGGGATCGGGCAAAGTCACCGCCTGGACGGGACGTGGAGTGGTGGCGCTAACGATTCCAGCCAACGCGGAAACGGTCAAAAATTTACGGCGATTCAGGTTCATATGCTTGCCCTCGATTATAGCGCCGGACCGATAAAAAAACATAGAAGAATTTGAATCGCGCCGGCTTCGTGGCGCTTAGAAAGATTCGCATCTTGCTCATCATTTCAGATTATTCTCATTCCGGTTTTGGAATTCATTTTTCGACCTTCGAGAAACTGAAGCTATTTAGATCCAAGGAGTAATTAATGGACGGCTCACCATTCGCAGCTGGTTCCTCTATTCCTAAAACTGTGCTTGCAGAATTCCATGTCAGGTCCACAACTAAGCTTCATCGAATTCGAGTCCAATGAAGGCTTAACTAAGGGCATTCAGGAGTGCCCCCTGAGGCGGGAGACAAATCACGGATTTCTGTTTGAGAGTCGGAAAAAGACGAAATTGCCCAGGCTCTGCTCGATTGGCAGGTGAAAGGCCACACTGTTTGTGACAGGATTGCCGGTTAATGCCTGCCAACTGGCAGGGTTTGCAAGGTTTGTTGTGTATTCAGGATGGAAACCCGGGACATTGGTGGGCCATTCCAGAGCCAAACCGGAAGGGGTCGAAACAATGGATAAGGCAGGACCGTTCGTCCACGTGGCTTTGTAAATATAGTTCTGGGCAGCCCACACGATCGTTCCGGCATCGTTGATACCGCCACCGAATTGAAATTGGTCGGGATCACTGATGAGGAAGCCATGCGCGCTGGAAAATAGATGTGGCCAAGTGTAATAGCCTGATGTCTTTTCGAGGCTGTCAAAAGAGCAGAAATCGCCAGCATTGTTCAAATCCACTATATTATGAGAGTCACCGGGCAAAACCCCTCGTATGGAAGAAACATTCACTCTGCCCCCATCGTCCAAATACTCCTGCCAGACTATTTCACCTTTGTCATTGATGCACGGATAATAGTGATCCCTCGCACCAAAGGTGATCTGCCCCCGAACGGTTGAATACACCTGGTAATAGTCATTCGTGTCTCGGACACCATACACCACCTCTCCCAGAGCGTTCACATCGAACGTCGATGAGTTAACGTCAATTATTCCGCCTTGTGTCATCCGCCCGCGTGTAGTGCTGACCAAATCCCAATAAGGGCCGCCAAACCAATCGGCGTAAACTACTTCTCCACTATTCGCCAGATGAGGAGAAAGTCCTGAACTGGCAAGCGCTCCCCTTACGGATGAATATATCCCTCCGCCATTCTGAGCCCACACTATCTCCTCGCTGTTGTTGATTGATGGTTCCATCGCAAGCGAATAGGGAAGCTGTGTAATCACCCATTGACCATGGGCTGCCACAGCAACACATGCAGACAGGGCGAGCAAAATTATCACGAACTGCACCATGCCAAGACGTTGTCTGGTTGTTTTAATGCCGGTCACAATTGCCAATCATTTCACGTCGGCGTCTCCGTTTTGCCTGCGCGTTACTTGCTCCAGGACTTGTTGTCATTATTGGAAGAGCGCCTACAAGGTTCGATTCTCATGCAAAAATGTGGAGAGGTAAAGGAGTTTGGCTTTTAAGGCTGGATCCTGATATCGAAACTTTAGAGATCAACCCCCTCTATTGACACTCATCATCCTTTTCGCTTTTCCCAGTAAAAGCGATTGGTGGCGTGGGCCCTGCTAGTGAATGCGTGGAACATTCCATTTCAAGGTGGCAGTTGCCCCGCGCATGAATGCCAAATAACAAGCAATCCATATTCAGACCAACGATGCTGATTCCACTCGCTAGAAGCCA
Source organism: Pedosphaera parvula Ellin514 (assembly GCF_000172555.1). Taxonomy (NCBI): domain Bacteria; kingdom Pseudomonadati; phylum Verrucomicrobiota; class Pedosphaerae; order Pedosphaerales; family Pedosphaeraceae; genus Pedosphaera; species Pedosphaera parvula. The sequence continues at coordinate 24,892 of NZ_ABOX02000057.1, read as the reverse complement.
TCTCATAAACAGGTGCAGACGGCGCAGCAGCTTCTCTTTCAGCGTTCCACCTTCACCTTCAACCCTTGAAAATCATTATTTCCGCAAAATCTTCTCCATTGCTTTTCCCTTTGCCAGCTCGTCGATTAATTTATCCAGGTAGCGAATTTCCTGCATGGTTGGTTCTTTGATCTCTTCCAACCGGACACCACAAATCACACCTTTAATCAAAGCACGCGAAGGATTGAGTTGAGGAGCTTCCGCAAAGAAGGTCTCAAAATCTGTCTGTTTTTCCAGTAGAGCCTCCAATTCCTGCTGGCTGTATCCCGTCAACCAACGAATGATTTCATCGACTTCTGCTTTCGTGCGTCCTTTTTTCTCTGCCTTGGCGACATAAAGTGGATAGACACTCGCGAAGCTCGTTGTATAGATCCGATGTTTTGTCATGGTAACTTCTTATTTCTATAATTTCGTTAAGGCCAATCATTTTTCCGGAGCGGGAAAGGCGGAGATGAGCTGGCTGAACTTCTCCAGATCTGTGAACCGGTTTTGCCAGGTCGTATACATCGCTCCCACTATGCGGGGGAATGGGCGGGCGGCGGTGAGCCAGTTTGTGATCCTGGCAGGGTCTTCATCATAATAGCCTGCGATCAACTGGGGGTTGCCCAATTCGGCAAAGAATTTCAACGAAGCATCCCGTTGCTCGTAGTTCCACGGGACCACGATGATGTCGCGGTCCAGGCCCTTCCATGAACCGGCGAGGTTGCCACGGACAAGGAAATAGTTGTCATGGGCATTGTGATGCGGGTCGAACATGTCGCTCCAGACATAAATGCGGCCACCCGGGTTGACCTTCCGCAGTATCTCCGCGCAGCGACGCACGTTGTCGGCCAGCATCTCCCCCGCATCCAAATGCCTCGCTTCACAGGCCGCGCACCAGTTCATCACGCGGATTTCATCGTGGGACATGAAATAACCGCGGGCTCCCCAGGCCGCGTGCATCCGTTCAGCCTGATCCTGCAACAGCGCCATTGTTTGCTGTTCGGACGGGCAGATCATCGCCTGCCCATCATAGACAGTCATCGCGTGATACCAGGAGGCGCGCAACCGGGTGCCGTCGGGCAGGCTGGTATGGAGCGCGGGCGGCGCATGATAAACATCGTAGGAACCATTCCAAGGCTTGGTTCCCATCAGCGGATCGACCAACTTGGTGAAGTCCTGCGATTCAACCAGGCTGGCGCCTTCCTCCTTGCGAATCGTCAGTGGTGTTCCCGGTCGGCGGATGAGATTGAGAAAAGCGACTTCCTCGATTACGGCGTCGTCCCACCAGAGCGTTCCCTTCGTCCCGCCCCAGACTCCAAAATAGACGTTGACCTCGGTATTGGTCAGTGAGTTGAAAACCACGTGATGGGTCTTCCAACCCTGGGTTCGTTCGACACCGAGATTGACGAAATTCAACGACTGGTTACCGGCCAATACCGCCACGTTGGGCGGCGTCGGGAAATCCTGCGTTTTGACCCGCACAGAAATATGATACTGGCGGAACGGCCGCACTTTGAGATGCTGGACAATGCGCGCATTCGCCCCATTGGGGTTGTTGATTTTGGCGGTGCCATTGTCGGCGGTGACGTTGGGATCCTTCCAGGACCAGCGCGACAGGTCGGCAAAATCGCCACCTGGAAAAATGATGGCCGGGTCCGGCACCACGCGGGCTACACCGTTGCTCACGACGAGCGGAACGTTACGGGCGGGAAGGCCTTCGACCAGATTGGGATTTTGGTAGAGAATATCGTTCGAATAGCCAACCGGGAAAACCGCGGGCACGATTTCCAGTCCGAGCTTTTGCGCCGCTTTCTTGAGCGTGTCCACATTGCGGAAGTAGCGGGCATCCATGTCCGCCAGGTGGCCAAACTTCGAATCCGTGATGAGCACATGGGTGTAACCGGCGGCAGCAGCGCGCTGCATCAGCGCTGTCATGTTGGTGATATTTTGATCCACCCACAGGTTTTGGGCGCAGTAAATCCAGCGTTCGAATGCGGATGCCGAATTGGGCGTTGCAAAGAACAGGGCCAGCAACATCGGCAATGCGGTGAGCGAGCGGAACTTCGTCTTTCCTGCCGGGTGGTTGCCGGAGGCCGCCAGTGTCCAAGGGATCATAATGAACAAGTCTTGGATTTGGCGTTGCGATGTCAAGCCGGTTTGCGAAATTCACATCGGCGGGTACCGACGTGCGAAAGTTCATTTATTCGCGGCAGCCGGCGGTGCGCTCCAACTGATGGGGACGACATTAGTTCCGGACCACCGATTGGTTCCGAACTTTATGCCAGCATTGGTTGCGGCTTCGAGATCGACGTCGGCGAGCGCCCACATGGGAAAGGTCACGTTGTCGTAACCGGAGGTTCTTTCACCACCACCGGTCCTTACGATTTTAACGAGAGCGGGAATGGCGGGGCCGGCTTGGGATTTTCCGAGAATACTGAAGCCACTCGATGCCAAACTTTGCCTGTCCACGGCTGATTGGAGACGAAAAGGCACCCAGGGATGTCGCCAAATAAAATCGACAATTTCCAGTTTGAGGGGGACATCCTTGGCGGAAATCCATTGCAACAGGATGGGGATGGCGTTGGTGCCGATTTGGCGGACGGCGAGTTTATCTTGTTCCAGTTTCTCGCGAGTCGGGTTGCGTCCGGGAACACAAAAATCGCTCAACCAGTACGTGAGAGTTTTGCCTTGGTAAACGGGCTCGCGTTCACCCGTGCTTAAGAGAATCGAGAGAATGACACCGAGTGCGGCAAGAACCAAAGCCGTGATAACGGCGGAGCGAGTTTTCCTCATGGAGCAAATGTAGTCGAAATGGTGTCGGCTATTAGGCTATTGGGTCAAGATATAACAGGTATGGTTCCCAATTCCTTTTTGGGTGAGTCTTCCCCCTGGCAAGTGGATGTCCTGTCTTTACTTTATGGATGGAGTGCCTAATTCTCGGGAAATGAAGAGAGGGATTATTTGGAGCCGTGATCGAGTGCGAGAGAGTAGGCTTTTTTGTCCAAGGAGTGTCAATAATTATTGATGTGAAGAGAAACCATAAAGCGGAGAAGGGATTTACCTTGGTTGAGCTGCTCGTGGTGGTGGGCGTTATAGCTGTTCTGGCCGCCTTACTGGTTCAGGGACTAAAAGGCGCCCAAAACAAAGCCAGACAAACTGCGTGTCTGAACAATCTGCGGCAAATCAGCCTCGCCGTTCACCAGTATATCGATGATTCGCTGGACCAGACGCCGCGCACCCCTGGAACGCGCACCAACTGGACGCTGACCTTCCATGGGTATAAGAAGCTCATTGAGAGTTACGTTGGCACAGATCGAGAGTCCCCGCTGCGTACCCGGCTGTTCGCCTGCCCAGCCGACACTTTTTACTATGGCGTATCAAATGGCTATAAGGTGCTCATCACCCAAAGTTTGCACGCCCAACCCTTTACAGATTATGAGAGCTATGGGTTTAACGCGGGAAACCTTCGCACCAATTTGGGCCGGTTTGGGATTGATTACTCCCGCCTTGGCATTTCAGGACGAAAGCTCAGCTCGATCAAGAACCCCGCCACGACCATCCTTACACTTGAAGCTCCAGCCTCTGACCCCTTCTCGTGGCACCAGCCCAGAATGCCTCTTTCACTTTCTTCCACTCGCATGGATGAGCGGTTTAATGATGCAATGAATATGATTGGCTTCGTGGATGGGCACGTCAGCTATATCAAAATCTATTGGAGCGATACCACGACCAATGGCGCCAGCCTGGGCGCTTGTGATGAGAATCCACCACCAGAGTACGGTTACCAATGGAGCGGAGATTGATCATGAACTGTGTCAATAATTGAGACCGCCCCACTTCAGATTCCTTTTGTCGTTGTCACAACGTTCAGAGTTGCCATAATTATTGCTCTATGTCGTCGCCGCTTTCTCTTTTTCGGATTTGCTCCGCAAATGTTGCCACGTTGCTTTTGATATTATTTGCTTTGCCTGCTCAGGCGGACACCATTGATTCTTCCACGCTTAATAACAAATTTCTACTTGGATACCAGGGCTGGCACGCCTGTGCCGGCGATGGCTCTGCGTTGAATAGATATGTCCACTGGACCGGAGACGATACCATCCCCAATCCAGGTACGGTGAAGCATCCGATCTGGCCTGAACTTTCAGAATTTCCTCCTGAAGAGTTGTTTCCGACTGATGGGATAGTGCTGGGTAACGGGCAGCCTGCGATGGTCTATTCCTGTTATGTCTCCAATACAGTGGCGCGCCATTTCAAGTGGATGCAGGACTATGGAATTGATGGCGTGTTGGTGCAGCGATTCACGAAAGATGTTTATCAGGGAGCGGATTGGGGGGCGCTCAAAACCACCAACCTGGTGAATGTCCGGGCGGCAGCCGAAGCTTACGGACGTGTGTTCTGCGTGGAATACGACATTTCAAATGACGATCCCTCGCAAGTCATCAGTCATTTGCAGAACGATTGGGCTTACCTGACGGGAACACTGGGGCTCACCAATAGCAACCGTTATCTCAAGCACAAGGGCAAGCCGGTGGTTGAGATCTGGGGCCTGGGCTTTGTTGGTGTCAACATTCCACCAACTGACGCGCAAACGATCATCAATAATTTCAGGGCGGCAGGTTGCACCGTTGTGGGCGGCGTGCCGCAGGCCTGGCGTGCGCTGGCGGGTGATTCGCAAACCAACGCCGCCTGGCTGAATGTTTATCATTCCTTCGATGTGATTAATCCCTGGGCGGTGGGTCGTTACCAGACGACAAACCAGGTGGATTCCGTCGCAAAACCCGCTTACATCGGCGATCTCGCTGACCTGACACCCAGAGGCATTGATTACTTGCCGGTTATTTTTCCCGGTTATGCCGTAGCTAGTGGACCGAGAAATGGAATACCGCGACTTGGCGGGCGATTTTATTGGCGGCAGGCATATGACGCGGTTTCGGTGGGCTGCAATATGGCCTTTGGCGCGATGTTCGATGAAATTGATGAGGGCACGGCCACCTATAAGCTGGCTCCGACAATGAGCACCACTCCGGCAGTCGCAAGCATGTTTGCCCTGGATGTCGATGGAGAAGCCATTCCAAGCGATTGGTATCTGCGCGTGGGTGGAGAAATCACCAAGGCATTGCGCAAAGAAGTGCCATTGAACGAGCCGCTTCCCATCGCGCCCAACGCCGAAATTAAGTTATTGTCGCCGAATGGAGGAGAAGTCTGGAATGCCGGCGACCTGGCGCTGGTGAATTGGAATGGGTCGGGTTCTTTAACCAACGTGAGAATTGATCTATCCACCGATGGAGCTGCAACGTGGAGTTGCCTGGCTTACGGCGTCACGAATTCGGGTTCGGCTTTGGTGCTGGTTCCCAATACTCCCAGCACCAATTGCTGGCTGCGAGTCGCCGGGTTGAGTGGAACGCCAGCCACATGGTCCGCGACTCATTTTACCATTCAAACTCAGCCATCCTTCCGCCCGACGCATCTGCAGCCACTGTGGAGTCTCGCGCCGGGCAGCCGCTCTTACGTCACCACTGACGTGTCCAGTACTCCGAACCAACGCAGCCTCGCTTACAATTCTCTTTCCAACCAGGTCATCGTCGTCAGCCGCACGGGCGCGACCACCGGGTTGACGGTAAACGTTCTGGATGCGACGACTGGCCAGTACCTATATCAACTCAACACAACTGGGATTACCGGTGGAAGCATCATTTTGCTGAGCGTTGCGGTTTCCGACGACGGCTCGGTTTATGCAGGCAACATGAGCACCAGTGGCGGGGGCGTTGCGACGTATAAACTTTATCGCTGGCCGAATTCCGGCAGCGCTGCAATCCCAACCACGATTTTTTCAGGCGAACCCGCCGGACGCACCGATTCGGTTCGCTGGGGAGATACTTTGGCTGTGCAAGGCGCGGGCACGAACACTCAAATCATGATTGACGCTTACGGGACCAACGTCTGTGCGATATTCACTCCGGTCAACAGCAGCCTGACGAGTTGGATTTCCAGGAGCGGTCCGCAGGATTATTTCCCGGGTTCAATCGGCCGCAGCTTGCAATTCGGCCCGACCAACACGTTCTGGCAGAAGCGCAAGGCTGACCGGCTTGAAAAATCCGGCTTTTCGATAACAGGCTCGCTCGGCACCAGCAACCTGGTTGCATACACGTTTTTACCCGGATCGACCGGCCCGGTTGGCATTGACTTCACGCGCAATTTGTTGGGCGCAATTAATTACTGCGGCAACACCAACGGCCCTGACACACTGGATCTCTACGACATTTCCAACATCAACAGCCCGGTTTTGCTTGCACGGGTCAATTTCCCAGTGAACCAAAAGCCAAATGCCAATTTCGTCGGACAGATTGTGTTCGGCGGTGGAAAAGTTTTTGCCATAGATGGGAACAACGGAATCGTAGCTTTTTCGATTGTTGATGCACTGCCGCCAACTGCGATTCGATTCACGTTCTGCTCTCTCAATGGCAGCGGCGCGTTGCAATTAAGCGCTACTGGTGACCCGGCTCCCGGATATGACCTCGAGATCTCGTCCAATTGTGTGAACTGGATTCCTTTCGCCACCATGACGAATTTCACCGGTTCCATACAATTCACAGACTCTGCACCCGCCCTCATCCCACAGCGCTTCTACCGGCTGAGAGCGCCGAAATAACTCATAAGAAGTGGCGCAGCCCTTCATCATGGGATTGCCCCCCGTCAGGGATCACTGCTGTCCAAAATAGGCGATCTGGAATGGTGAAAGCTGTGCTTTTGCTGGGGACTTGACGTGTGACGAGCCGCTCCCGAAAACAGGCTGGCCGTTGTATGAACCAAATGCAGGCCAACCAACAACCCTTTAAATGCGCGGTAAAACTGTGCTTGGCCGATGAGTTCAAAAACCTATTTTGGACAGTAGTGTTTCTGCCCCCTTTCTGCGTAGCATCGAGAAAATCCTCTAAAGCTCGCGTTGCCCGCGCTCGCGCAGGTGGCGCGTCCACGAATAATTCTTGTCGGATTTGCCATGGCGGCGGGTGCTATGGGAGAAATGAGAATTACGCATGATCCTATAATGCACGGGCCGCTGGCGCGCCGGTGCATCGCCTTCCTTTCGTTCCTCGGGTTCGTTGTGATCTGTGGCCGGAGCGCGACCGCCGCACCGGTCATTGATTTTGTTTACCCGCCTGTAATTAATGAGGCCGCTGGAGGTCATGTGGCTTTCCAAGTTTCGGCTTCAGGAACCGGACCACTTTCGTACCAGTGGTATCAGTCGAATCTCCCCATTTCAGGCCAAACTGGTTCCTCGCTCGTCTTGACGAACATTCAAACGACCAATTCCGGAGAATATGAGGTGACCGTGGGTGATAGCTCCGGCACTTATGTCATCAATTCGGTAACGCTGTCGGTCTCGGCAATGGCGATTCCCTTATATTTCTCAAATTTGGTAGTGCTGCGGGTCGGGGATGGCGTCCAGGAATTGAGCGGCTCGACTGGCAACACGATTTACCTGGACCAATACACAACAAACGGAACATACGTCAGCAGCCTCCAGATCCCTGATGAAAGCGAGGGTGCAAATTACGGCGCGGGCAGTTCCGCAAGCGTCTATGGCAGCCCCGCGTTGCTTTTGCCCGGCGTCGGCAACGATTGCATCAATGCGGGTCTCCTGAGTTTATCGCCAAACGGCCAACTGCTGACATTTGGCGCGTACTGCGAGAATTATCCATTTAGGGGCAGCGACATGACGACAGCCGCAGACGGCGGGCCTTACTGGAGGGGCCTGGCAACGGTCGATGCGTCCGGCCGTTACACGCTGGCCTCTACCAACAGCGGGCTTTACACCGGCGCCAATGGGAACTCCAACAGCGGTGTCAATCATAGCATTCGCGGCTGCGTGACCACGGACGGCACTAATTTTTGGACGGCCGGGCAAGCCGGAGCGGGCGGGGGCGTCAAATGTCTCAATTCGCAGAACAGTGGATACGCCAACGGAAGAGGCATTCCATACGTTTCGACATCGAGTCTCACAGGGACTCACGCGGTGCAAATCTTCGGCACGAACCTGGTCTATTCCGATGCCCTCGCCGGCAACGGAGCCGGTCTTTACATTTGCGATGGCGCGCCCCAACCGCCGGCCAACAGTTCCATCACGGCAAGGTTGCTCTTGAATGAAGGCGGTCAACCTAACGATTTTGCCATCAGCCCGGACGGCCGGACGATTTACGTCGCCGACGGCGGTGTATTCGCCAACTCGTTCACCCGTGGTGGAGGCATCCAGCGTTGGGACACGAACACAATCAGCGGCGGCTACACGTTTAGTTATACATTGCCGGTAGATGGGACTAATGGCGCCCTGGGGCTGGCGGTTTCCTTCCCGGCCACCGTCGCGCAATGGGGCAGCAACGCTTTCGGCGCTGCCCTGTTTGCCACCGACGCTGCGAACGTCCTCAGTTCCATAATTGACAATGGCCCATCTTCCACCGCCACAGTCCTTCTGAACGCCGCGCCTTACAAAGAAGTGCTTCGAGGAATTCGGTTCGCACCCGGCAATGAATCCATTTCGCAACCATTTGTTTCGTCGGTGTCGGTCTCAGGCGCGCAAGTCTCTATCACCGTGGCCAACGGTCAGCCAGGCCGAGCTTTTTATCTGCTATCTTCTACCAACCTGGCTTTGCCCCTGGCGCAGTGGCCAATTATTGCGACTAATTTCTATTCCTTCGACGGCACACGCACGAATTTCCTGATCATCAACCCACAGGAGAGCCAGAGGTTTTACTGCATTAAACAGCAATGATTCATTGCAAATCGAAAAGAAAGATTATCTGGAACCTTGATGAGGCTCGCACGAGTAGTATCTGTTGTTGTGCATGGTGTCCAAGGGAATGGGGTTGTCGAGTTGGAAGGCGGATGATGTTTATCAAATTTTGAGATTATCAGATTGGGAAAGTATCGAACATCCCCTCTCTTTTCCACTACAACCAACCATGTTCCACCACTTCGCAGCAGAACCTGCTTATCTCACCTCCACTTTCTCGAGGTCACATCATGACCTTGGAATTGCGATTCCCATCCGGCTGGTTACTATTGTCCGATGCAAAAGACACTGCTGTTTGTAATCACTGCCATTGCGGAAATTTCCGGGTGTTATTTTGTCTACCTTTGGTACCGATTGGGCCGGACAGCTTGGTGGCTCATGCCAGCTGCGATTAGCCTGGCGACGTTTGCGTGGCTGCTTACACTGCACCCGCAGGCCTCAGGTCGCATTTATGCGGCCTACGGAGGAATCTACATCATCACTTCACTCGTCTGGCTGTGGCGCGTGGATGGAGTCAAACCAGACCACTGGGACTTGATCGGCGGCGCCTTGTGCCTCGTCGGATCGCTCATCATTTATTTCTCTCCCAGAGGATAAATCTGAAGTTGCCAAATTTTCTTGTCGGATTCATTTCGCGGTCGGGTGCTATACAGGAAAAACAATAGGACCGACATAATTAAAATGATATCGAATCCTCGCATTCCACTGAAGCCAGCCATGGACCGGGTCTGGGATTCACTTCCATTATTGATAACACAGTTCCAGCGCAGTTCGGTTCAATGCAAGGATGCAAATAACAAGCTTATGAATCATGCCATCTCCATCGCGCATTTAAAACGATTCACGCGCAAATGCGTCGCCATATCATTGACCAGCTTTTTCGGATTTATGCTTGTGACCCTCTCACCCCTGACCAGTCACGCGCAACTGTCGGATGATTTCACCACCGACAGCAGCTTAAATACTGATATGTGGACGACCTCGTCCGGCCTGCTGGCAGCTCTGGCTGTGGAATTCAACTCCTCCTTGATCACTCCCACATTGAGTTTTGGAGGGGCGGGAATGAACTTTTCCGGCGTCAAGGGCGTTAATGAACTCGCCGGAGTTCAATCACTTGCCACGTTTTCGCCCCCGTTCACGCTGACCACCACGGTCACCTCCGGCCAGGCGCATGGCAATGCTTATGAAATATTTCTCGTCAGCGACGGTCTGGGGGTATGGATGAATGTGGCGGGCAATCTGAACCCCGGCAACGGCTCTTACTTCGGCGTTTGGGTGAATTATGATTACAGTGGACTGCCATTCCTCAGTTTGGGCAACAAGCTCTATTCGGACCCCAGCGTCAATTCCCTGAGCACGGTTCAGATTTTCATCGAAGACACCGGCATCGCAACGGTTTCATTATTTTCCGCCAGTGGCGTCCTCCTCGGCGTTCAATCCGATTTGGACGTGGGCATAGGCCCTTTCTACCTCATCCTCGGCCAGCGCGAGGGAGGACCCAACGTGGTGGGCGCAAATGCCGCCACCTGGAAAAATGTCTCCCTGACTCAGTCCGCGCCCGCACCGGTGCTTGCTCCCATAACGTGGACCGACGGAATGGTGACACTTGCCTGGAGCGCTGTGGCAGGTGCCACCTATCAGGCGCAATACACCACCGACCTCTCGTCAGCCCAATGGAACGACCTCGGACCACCCATTACAGCCAACGGGGTGCTTGTAACCACCACCGACTCCCCTGGCTCAGACCAGCAGCGATTTTATCGTGTTGTCCTGATGCCTTAGGACACGGCCCGGACTGGGGCATTTCCGCGAAGGAAATAATTATTGTCGGATTTTTTTCGGGGCGGGTGCTATAAAGCAGTATCAAAATGACAGAGGATTCGATCCAGTTGCACCGGTTCGTCGAAAAGGGCGATGAAGAAGCTTTTCGGGAGCTGGTCGGCCGACATTTCAATCTGGTGTATGGGACAGCGCTACGTCAGGCCAATGGCGATGCCAGCCTGGCGGAAGATATCACCCAAACTGTATTTACTGACCTAGCTCGCAAGGCACCGTTGCTGCCTCGTGAAATCATACTGGCCGGCTGGCTTTACGAGGCGACTCGCTTTGCCGCCGCGAAGGCGATACGGAGTGAACAGCGCCGACGAGCACGCGAACAGAAGGCTTTTTCCATGCAGGATACCACTTCCGATGCCTTGCTCGACTGGCAGCAAATCAAGCCGTTGCTGGACGCCGCCATGGAAAAGCTCAGCCGTCCGGATCGAAATGCAGTGCTGTTGCATTATTTCGAGGGCAAAGATTATCGATCCGTCGGTGCTGCCCTGGGTCTTAGCGATGATGCAGCACAGAAGCGGGTAAGTCGCGCTTTGGACAAACTGCGAATCATTCTGACACGTGGCGGGGTGGCTGTTTCAGTAGCATCTTTGGCTTCTTCCCTGAACGCCGCGACAATCCCTTCAGCACCCGTCAGCCTGCCGTTGGCAGTGGCAAAAACCTCTCTGGCAAAGGCAGCCGCAATGGGGCCGCCAGGCTGGACGACGGTTTTCGTCCAACATCTCCTCTCGGCCAAAACCAAGTTGGCAGTCGCAGGTCTCTTGATTCTGCTGTTCGGCTGCGGTGCGACGTATCTGATTTATGGCGTCCATCCAGTGGAAAGCGGAGCGTTCATGGCTGTGGATCTGTCCGCTCACTTTAATGGCGGGCTCGATAAAAGCTGGACTCCTGCCTACGGAAATAATTACCTGGCCGCCCTTGGGGAAGGACGACGCATACTCAAGCGGGTGCCATTTGAAATACATGGTGTCGTTCAGCTCCAGGGAGCCGAATGGAAACAGCGCGGTTACAATTATCCGGAAACCGTTGAAGGAATCCGTGTGGGAGCGACCGGTCACAAGATTCATATCTTGCACGCCAATTCCGCAATTGCCGATCCGCCTGGAACAAAAGTCGCAAGCGTGATTTTACATTATTCTGACGGCGACCAGGTTCAATTTGACATCCGCCAGGGAGTGGAGGTGTTGGATTGGTGGGAATGGCCGCGCGCCCCGGTTAAACGGCCAACGGGTACTAATACGATTGTTGCCTGGACCGGCAGCAACCCGGCAGCCGAGCACCAGGGCGCGCGCATCCGCCTTTTCGATACCGTCTTTGTGAACCCGCATGCCGAAAAGGAAATTCAATCCATTGACTATGCTTCGGCCATGGCCGGGGCCGCACCCTTCATGGTGGCACTCACAATCGAACGTTGACACTAAACTTATGCGCTTCATCCACCTACGCAGAGCTGGAAAAACAGGGTTCACCCTGACTGAAATGCTGGTGGTAATTGCGGTCATCGGCATCCTGGCGGCCTTGCTGTTGCCAGTCCTCTCCAGGGCCAAAATGAAGGCCCGGGAGGCAATGTGCCTTAACAACATCCGGCAACTCGCTCTGATTGGCTTTGTCTATGCCAATGAAAATGGCAGTCCCATCCTTTACGATGATCCCCGTTATCCGGGCGGCACCTGGATGGGCAGTTTGTCCGATTTGATCAAAGACCGAAAAATATACATTTGCCCCATGGCCCCCTTGCACAACCCGCCGCCTGATAACGGAAATCGAGGAGGCAGCGCCGACGCCGCCTGGGTAAGGTGGACCTCCAATGCCAAGGACATGTTTTTTGGCAGCTACGGCTACAACGGCTGGCTGTATTCGGATCTTGCAAAATATTACCCAAAGGCCGAGGGCAACGTTTTCACCAAAACTGATGGCATTGAAGACACGACGCGGACTCCAGTCTTCATGGATGCAAACTGGGTCGATCTATCGCCCAAGGAGACGGATGCGCCATGGATTGATCTTTACAACGGGGCTCCATTTGGAACGAGTGACAACGGAATGGGCCGTTGCACGATTGCGCGGCACAGCGTCAGCAGTCCCTCGTCCGCTCCGCACGCCTTGACGACGGGCCAAAAGCTGCCCGGAGCCATCATGATTGGCTTTGCCGACGGCCATTCGCGCTTAACCAAGCTGGAGGAGTTATGGACCCTCAACTGGCATCACGATTGGCAAACTCCCGCCATACGGCCGGACGTTCACCAATGAGTTGCGCCGGTGTTAAAAACGACCCTTCGTCTCAAGTTCCTTTCTCTTCTGTATATTCCCAAAGCATAATGAGCACCGCAAGTTCGGCGTAAGCTTTCTGCTTCTCAATGACAAAAAGTCATTGACCATGGACCTCGTACCATTCTTTCCCCCTTCCAAAAAATTCTGATTCAGGCAAACTATGTCTCATGGGCGTCTTTGCCATAGTATTGATCGGTTGGATATTCTCGGTTTGCCTACACGAGTTTGGACATGCTTGGGTGGCCGAGCGCGGTGGTGATTACACCGTCCGCGAAAAGGGTTATCTCTCCATGAACCCTGTCCATTATGCTGATCCGCTCATGAGTTTTATCCTCCCGATAGTGTTCATGGCCTTGGGAGGCATCGGCCTGCCCGGCGGAGCAGTCTGGATTAACCGCAGCCTCCTCCGTTCCCGCGAATGGAACACTTATGTCTCTCTTGCTGGCCCGTTAATGAATCTGATTCTAGCCATCATTTGCGCCGTCCTGCTCAAACTCGTTCTCATACCGCATTTCATCGATAATCCAGCCACCTACGCCGTCGCCTTCCTGCTTCAACTGCAGATCTGCTCTGTCTTGCTGAATCTCATCCCCATCCCGCCGCTCGATGGTTTCCAGGCGATCGAACCCTATATCCCATCCGAGGTCGATCAACACCTTCGACCCGTCCGCCAATACGGCATGTTCGTGTTGTTCATTGTCCTCTGGTACGTCCCTGCCGCCAACCACGCTTTGTGGGGGACCGTCGATTGGGTCATGAGCCTGCTTGGGATCAATGGCGATTTGGCGTGGGGCGGCTTTCAAGCCTTCAGGCAATTCTTGCATTTTTAAATCATCATCAATCGCCCTAACGATTTATTTGACAGGTGGAACGCACGTTTAAATCTTCAGGCCAGCGCATTCTCTGCAGGATCTGCACTGCCTCTGAAATTTCCACCCCAAGGCTCCAATCCCGTTTCGCCACCTGGTTGCTCATTCTTTCCAGCTTGATCTTTGCGCCAAACCTCTTTGCTCACGACCCGAGCAAGAGCTATCTCACGATCAATTTCGACACCAACCAAACCGTCGGCCAATGGGACATCCCCATCAAAGACCTTCAAGCCGTCGTCCCGCTTGACTCCGACAACGACGGCTTTGTCACCTGGGACGAACTCAACGCCCGTTATAAAGACGTCACGGCCTACGCTCTCGCCCATCTCAAAATCAGCGGCGACGCCAAACCCGGCACGCTCCATTTCACCGAATCTGAACCCATCGTGGAGGACTTTGCCGACGGCACCTATCTCGAGCTTCCCTTCATCCTCGAAAACGTCTGCCAACCCAACGTCGTCGAATTCGATTATCAACTCTTCTTCGATATCAACCACAGCCATCGCGGCCTACTCCGACTCCAACACGGCGAAAAAACTGAGTCCGCCGTCCTCGATTCCGAGCACCATCTCCAGCAGTTTGAAATAAACCACCCAAATCCCGGCAAACAATTCCTCGTCTTTCTAAAGGAAGGCATTACGCACATCTGGACCGGCTACGACCACATTCTCTTCCTCCTCGCATTGCTGCTCCCCGCTGTCCTGCATCGCCGCGAACAGGATTGGCACGGCGTCCCCGCCTTTCGCCCCGCGTTTCTCAACGTCCTCAAAATCGTCACCGCTTTCACGCTGGCCCACTCCCTCACCCTGAGCCTCGCCGCTCTTAACATCGTGCGACTCCCTACACGCCTGACCGAATCTGCCATTGCCGCTTCCGTCATTCTTGCTGCTACGAACAACATCTGGCCTTGGATCAAAGGCCGCGGTTGGATCGTCGCCTTCCTCTTCGGACTCATCCACGGCTTCGGCTTTGCCAACGCCCTCTCCGAACTCGGCCTCACCAGCAGCGCCCTCATCCTCACCCTGGTTGGATTCAATCTCGGCGTCGAACTCGGCCAACTCGCCATCGTCACCGCCTTCCTTCCCCTCGCCTATGGCTTCCGCAACTCCTGGCTTTACCGCCGCCCCATCCTCCACTTCGGCTCCGCCTGCATCATCCTCATCGCCGCCACCTGGCTCACCGAACGCGTTTTCAATTTCAAGGTCCTGCCTTTCTAGACATCCGCACCGAAACCGGACACTATGACAAAGCCTTTTTCCTTGCCGGATTCCTCTGCATCTTCACCGCGTTAATGGTGCTTCTCATTACTAAAGGGAAGAATGCAGCGCCCGCGCCCTCATTGGTCACGGCAAGTTCCTAATTAGCGGTTTGCGCGATTCATAATAATTGTATTCCTATCCATTCCCGAACGCTCCTTTCCTAGTCTCATACACGTAATTTTTGCTCGCTGATCCTCAAGAGTCAGGTTATCAAAATCACATGGGGAAGCCTTGGAAACTTAGCATTGTCGCGCTTGCCGGTCTCTTTGTCTGTGCGATCGCTTGGAAAGTGCTGACTCCGCGTGAACCAATTTACGAGGGAAAACCATTAAGCTCCTGGCTGCAAGTTTATGATCCCATCAACGCCAATTATAACAGTCCGGAATGGCTGAAAGCGAACGCAGCCGTGCGCCACGCCGGCACTAACGCGATTCCCACCCTGCTTCGGATGCTTCGAGCAACGGACTCGCGATGGAAACTTAAGTTGTATGGGCTGGTCCAAAGACAAAGTTTCATTAAGATCACGTACACACCCGCATCCTCCAGCCATCACCAGGCAACCGAAGCCTTTTATTGCTTGGGAGCCAGAGCCGATAGCGCGGTTTCGCCATTGGTAGAAATCTATAATTCTGAGATTTCACCTTCCTCCCAATCTGCCACCGCCTATGCCCTCGGGGCGATTGGTCCGACTGCAAAAGACGCAGTTCCTTCCTTGCTGAGAGGCGCAACGAATACGAACCGGAATGTGCGATCCTGCGCTATGATGGCCCTGGGACAAATCCATGCGGATCCATTTTTAGTCATGCCAGTTTTGCTAAAAGGCCGGCGCGATCCAGCTACAGATGTTAAGAATGCCGCCACTTGGGCTATTCTGAGCTATGAAAGCGAAGCCATGCGAGCCGTCTCTGCACTATTCGAGTCGCTTCAAGATTCGGACGAAAAAGTCCGTCGTCAGGCCACCAACGCATTAAAGGAAATCTATCCCGAAGCGTCAGCTCGTGCCGGACTCAAGTAACGCTCCCATGTCTTTTGCAGCTTACGTTAAAAATTTCCCCTTGCATTTCTTACTGTTACTATTACAGTCACAGTATGGCAGTGAACACACAGTTCTCGATTGCAGTACATATCCTGGCCGGGCTGGGATATCGGTGCGGCGGGAACGTCACGTCCAGCACGCTCGCTCACAGCGTGAACACCAGTCCCAGCTTTGTGCGAAGAATTCTGGCCAAGCTTTCCAAGGCCAGGCTGGTTCATACCACGACTGGCAAGACCGGGGCCTGCTGTCTCGCCCGCGATCCAGCCAACATTACCCTGCTGGAAGTTTACCAGGCGGTCGATGCTCCCAAAGCCTTTGCGATTCACAAATATAACGCCCAAAAGCCCTGTCCCGTCAGTTGCCAAATCAAATCCTCACTGGAAGGCGTTTTGCATAAAACCCAACAATCCCTGGAAAACAGCCTCGCCAAAATCACGCTGGCTGACGTCATTTCCGACCTGAAAAGAAAATAATTTTTTTGCTTATAACTGTTACTTTTACAATCACAATTAAATGCGCTATTCTAACGAGACAAGAGGTTCGAAAACGATTTCATCCAACTAACAACAATCCAAAATCATTACCGAAACAAAAAAAACAAAATGAGCACTCCAACACAAAAACTCGCAGGCAAAGTCGCAGTCGTCACCGGGGCATCCAAGGGCATTGGCGCCGGCATCGCCAAACAGCTCGCCGCTGAAGGTGCTGCCGTCGTCGTTAACTATTCTTCCAGCAAAGCAGGCGCCGACCGGGTGGTCGATGAGATTACCCAAAAAGGCGGAAAGGCAGTCGCTGTTCAGGGAGACGTCTCCAAAAAAGCGGATATCGAACGTCTCTTCGCTGAAACCAAAACCAAATTTGGCCGACTCGACATTCTGGTCAATAACGCAGGCGTTTACGAATTCGCTCCCCTTGAAGAAATCACCGAAGTGAATTTTAACAAAATGTTTAATCTGAATGTCCTCGGCCTACTCCTCACCACGCAAGCAGCAGTGAAGCAGTTTGGTCCAGAGGGCGGCAGCATCATTAATATCAGTTCCACTGCCAGCACATTTACCCCACCCAATACAGCCGTTTACACGGGCACTAAAGCGGCCGTGGATGCAATCACCCGGGTCCTCGCCAAGGAACTGGGACCGCGTAAAATCCGTGTCAATGCGATCAACCCTGGAATGATTGAAACGGAGGGAGTGCACGCGGCTGGATTTGCTGAAGGTGAGTTTCGCAAACAAATTGAAGCACAAGCCCCGCTCGGTCGCATCGGCCAGACAGATGACATCGCTCCGACAGCCGTCTATCTCGCATCTTCGGACTCCAAATACATGACCGGCGAAACGCTCGTGATTTCAGGAGGCCTGCGCTGATTTGAAGCGGGCTCAACCAGCGCCCCGCACATCATCAAAGCGAAAGAAATGTTTATGAGCATCAACGCACAAAAACTGGCAGGCAAGGTTGCTGTTGTTACCGGTGGTAACAGCGGGATCGGTCTTGCCACCGCCAAACGCTTCGCCGCCGAAGGAGCCTACGTCTTCATCACGGGTCGTCGCCAAAATGAACTCGAGGCGGCCGCAAAGGAAATTGGCAACAATGTCACTGCCGTTCAAGGCGACATCTCCAAGCTCGCCGACCTCGATCGGCTTTATGCCACAGTGAAAAAGGAGAAAGGCCACATCGACATTCTCTTTGCGAATGCCGGCCTTGGAGAATTCGCCCCGCTCGGCTCCATTACGGAAGAGCACTTCGACAAGACCTTCAACACGAACGTCAAAGGAACGCTCTTCACGGTGCAAAAAGCTCTCTCGCTGCTTCGTGACGGTGGTTCAGTAATCCTAAACGCTTCCACGACCGCCTCCACGGGCAACGAAGCCTTCAGCGTCTATAGCGCCACCAAGGCCGCCATTCGCTCCTTTGCCCGCTGCTGGATTCTGGATCTGAAACAGCGCAAGATCCGCGTCAACGCCATCAGCCCCGGCCCCATCAACACGCCGGGACTGAGCGGCTTGACGCAAACGGAGGAACAAGACAGGCAATTCAAGAATGCCATGATTGCTTCCGTACCCTTGGGACGTCTGGGCGATCCCGACGAGGTCGCCAAAGTCGCCTCATTCCTCGCCTCGGACGACAGCAGCTTTGTCAATGGTGTCGAATTGTTCGTCGATGGCGGTGCCGCACAGATCTAATTCATTTGAGTTACCACCGTTTCGATGAGAAGTTTGCGGTATCGGAGCGGCCAACGTCACGCTATTCGTCGGAATCAAACAAACATCAGGAAAATTTAACAACCAAAGAACACTATGAGCACAGATACAAAGAAACTCACGGGCAAAGTCGCCTTGGTCACAGGCGCCTCTCGCGGCATCGGCGCAGCGATAGCAAAAGGCCTCGCTGACGATGGCGCAAGCGTGGCAATCACTTACACCAGCTCACCGCAAAAAGCTGATGAAGTGGTGCGCGCCATTGAAGTCACAGGTGGAAAAGTCCTCGCAATACGCGCTGACAGCGCCGATGCCGAAGCCGTAAACAAAGCTGTCGCCGGGACCGTAAAAGCCTTTGGCCGTCTCGACATCCTGGTGAACAACGCCGGGCTTTTCGCGATGGCTCCCATCGACGAATTCAAAATCGAAGACTTCGATCGCTTGATTGCCGTGAATGTAAAAGGAGTTTTTCTCGCCACCCAGTCTGCCATCCGACACATGGGCGAAGGCGGACGCATCATTAATATTGGCAGTGTTAACAGCGATTCCATGCCGTTCGCTGGCGGATCCGTCTATGCCTTGACCAAGGGCGCGGTGGCAAGTTTTACACGTGGCCTCGCCCGCGATCTCGGCCCGCGAGGCATTACGGTCAACAACATCCAGCCTGGACCTGTCGATACCGACATGAATCCCGCGGATGGAGCGTTCGCCGCGCAGTTGAAAGATTTGATGGCCATCAAACGCTATGGCCATGGGAACGAGATTGCCGCTTTGGTTTCCTTTTTGGCCAGTCCGGAAGCTGCTTTCATTACCGGAGCAAGCATCAAGATCGATGGCGGCTTCGATGCCTGATCGCCTCAGGACGATAAAAACCGAATGGCAACCTGGATGAATTTGTGATATTTATTCGGGAGCCGATTATGCCAATCTACGAATTTGCCTGTCCCAAATGCCGAACGGTTTTCAACTTTCTATCCAAACGGATCAATCCCGACCGTTCACCGGTTTGCCCCAAGTGTGGCAATAAAAAAATGGAGAAGCAGATGAGCCGCTTTGCCATGTCCCGCGGGCTGAAGGATTCCGATGCACCGACAAGTGCCGAGGGCGAAGCCATGCCGGACATGGACGATCCGCGCATTGCTCGTGCCATGGATGAAATGGAACGCGACATGGCCCACATGGACGAGAATAATCCAAAGCATATGGCCCAGATGATGCGCAAGATGCAGGAAATGATGCCTCCCGGTTCCATGCCCAAGGAAATGGATATGGCCATCAAACGCCTCGAAGCCGGTGAAGACCCCGAAAAAATCGAGGAGGACATGGGCGATATTTTTGAAAACCTCATGGGCGGCGAAGGCGCCCCTAGTGGTGGCCAGGGCGGCTACTCTCACGACAGTGGTCTCTACGATTATTAATCCTTGTCCGGCAAGAGTTTATCTTTTCAAATATTTTCTCTCAGCGAGTATTTGACGCCCTGTCTGACTGACGCCACAGTCTCTGCTGGTTTTGATATGGCGCACATTCACGAAAAAATAGATTTCACCGTTGCGATTTTTATCGTTCATGATGGGAAAATCCTTGTGATCCATCATCGCAAGCTCAACGCCTGGCTCCCGCTCGGCGGCCACATTGAACTGGATGAAGATCCTGAAATCGCCGCTTTGCGTGAAGCCAGGGAGGAAAGCGGCCTTGATGTGGAACTCATTGGCGAACGCCCGCCAACCACCAGTCCCGGCACCCGCGCCTTGATCGCGCCCCGTTTTCTCGACATCCACCGCATCAGCGACACGCACGAGCATATCGGCATGATTTATTGGGCTCGACCCAAAACCCATTCCCTCGCCCTGGCCGAAGCCGAGCATCATGACATCCGCTGGTGTTCCGCTCAGGAACTCGATTCTCTCCAACCGCCAATGTCCAGCGCGGTAAAATGGTATTGCCTCAAAGCCATCGAAGAGATCAAGGGCTAAGATGCTGGAAGCTGCGGAACAAGTTGTTCTCACGTCGCGCACGCCGCCTCCCGATCTGACGGGCCTGCGCCGGAGGCTGAGAATCGGTTATTTTACACTGGAGGCACTCAACGGCCTGGCTGCTCCTTTTTATTTTAACTACCTGTTTTTTTACATGCGTCAGCATTTCGGTTTCGAGAACCGGCATAACCTGATGCTGACCGCTCTCCACGGTTTCTTTTATATGTTCTCGGCTTACAAGGCCGGTTCATTTGCACAGAAACGTGGCTATTTCTTTTCCTTGCGACTTGGTTTTTCCGGCATGGGTCTGGCGCTCGTCATTGGAGCGCTTCTGCCTCACTTCTGGGGTTACTCACGCACAACCATGTTTCTGGAACTGCCGGTTCTCATTCTCTGGACACTCAGCATGTGCCTCACCTGGCCAATCCTTCAGGCACTCCTCACTCAGCACCAACCGCCCACTCGACTCCCCCGCACTGCTGGCATCTATAATATCGTCTGGGCCACTGGCGCTGCCATCGCCTATTTGACTGGTGGCGCTTTGCTCGAAAAGTTCGGCGGTGAAATTTTACTCTGGCTGGCTGCCGGTTTGCACGGAATCGAACTGCTTTTGCTTCCGCGCCTCCAAAAAATGCACGCGATCGCCGAAGCCGCTCCGCAGGAAACAGCGCTTGAACCAAGCATTCCCCTGCCCGCACTAAATCCGCGACCCATTTCCAAGGCGAGAAACTTTCTCCACCTCGCCTGGCTGGCCAACCCGTTTGCCTACGTTGCGATTAACGGCATTCTGCCCGTGATCCCCAAACTGACTGCTGGTCTGGGCTTATCCGAAGCCTCTGCCGGCATCATCTGTTCAGTTTGGTTTTGGGTGCGACTCTGCGCCTTCATTCTCTTCTGGCGCTGGACTGGCTGGCACTATCGCTTTGGTTGGTTGCTCTGTGCGTTTATTGCACTTATCGTTGGTTTTATTGGCATCCTGCTCAGTTCCCACATCTGGCTTCTCGTCGGCGCACAGGTCATATTCGGTCTTGCCGTCGGATTGATTTACTATTCCTCACTGTTCTACTCGATGGATGCCGGAGAATCCAACGGCAAGAAAGGCGGCATTCACGAAGCTGCCATCGGCATCGGCGTATTCACCGGACCAACCATTGGCGTCAGCACCCTCTTCTTATTCCAAGGCCAGTCCAACGCCGGCACCTACGGAATCAGTGCATTATTAGGCGTGGGTTTGCTCGCTTTGATATGGTTGCGGTCAAGGAAGATATGATTTTCGACTACAACCACAGTGGATTATGCCTTGCCACCGGTAAAAAATTTGCCTACTGCTAATTCAGAAACATTCAATGTTCATTCATTTATATGTCACAACTCGCTGGTAAACTGGGAATCGTATTTGGTGTCGCCAACAAACGCTCCATCGCATGGGCCATTGCACAAGCCTGGCACAAAGCCGGAGCCAAACTTGCCTTCACTTATCAAGGCGAACGCCTCAAGGAAAATGTCGAGGAACTCGCCGGCACTTTCGGCTCCGACACCTTGCTTATGCCTTGCGATGTGACCAAGGACGAAGATATCGACCGCGTCTTTGCCGAAGTGGGTCAAAAGTTTGGCAAGCTCCACCTAATGCTCCACTCTGTCGCGTTTGCCCCCAAGGACGCTCTCGAAGGAAAATTTATCAATACCAGCCGGGAAGCTTTCCGTGTCGCACATGATGTGAGCGCCTATTCCCTGATTGCCCTCGTCCGCGCTGCCGAACCGCTCATGACCGAAGGTGGCAGCATTGTCGGCATGACCTACTACGGCTCTGAGAAAGTGGTTCCTCATTACAACGTGATGGGTGTCGCCAAGGCCGCGCTCGAAGCCAGCACACGCTATCTCGCCTACGATATGGGTCCGAAGAAGGTGCGCGTGAACTGCATCAGCGCCGGCCCTGTGAACACTCTCGCTGCTCGTGGCATCTCCGGCTTTACCGAAATGCTGAAGCATTACGAAGCGCATGCCCCACTCAAGCGCAATGTTCTGCCTGACGAACTCGGCGCCACCGGCACCTTCCTCGCCAGCGACGGTGCCGCGGCCATCACGGGCCAGGTGCTTTACGTCGACTGCGGCTATCAAATCATGGGAATGTAACTCCTGACAGTCGTTGATTCTTAGTCAGGGACATCTGTCAGAAATGTGGCGTGTTAAATAACAAGCCACTTGTAAAAAAAGAGACCGGGTCCGAAAACCCGGTCTCTTTGTGTAATTACGACACAGTATTTATGGCTCAACCGGCGTGGGCACTCTCAGCCTGTAGAAGGCGGTTCCGCCGGAAGGAGTTATGTAACTGGAGGCACCTGGCTGTGGAGTAACATCGCTCCAGTTGCCCGGACTTAATTGAGTCGCCTTTTGCAGTATGCCCGCACCGCTCCAGCTGAGCATTACATTGCCATTGGCAACGACTGGCGAATTGAGATGCGGATGAGTAGTCACCGCGCGATAGGCCATCAGCGAACCAGGCGTGGCTGAATCGTTCACCAACACGCGAGTTCCGTCTGCTGTCAGACCAGGCTGGATGCTGGTCCACTCCAAGCCGGCGCCGCCGCCGCCTTGCCAATTAAACAGGCGGATCGGATAAGCCCCCGCTGTCGGCACAACGAAGCCGAAGTCCACACTTCCCATACCCTTGGCATAATCGGCTTCTCCGAGCCGGATATGCGCATCAGCGCCGATACTGGCAACGAGACCGGAGTTCGTCACCCAGAAGTCTCGTTGACCAAAGTCACCGTTCACAACCAACACAGGGATGGTCACCGGGGCGCCGCTACCGTCACCGACGAAAGGCAGGCCGTAACTTGGATTGTTGATGATGATGGCCGCCAGTGCCCCGTTGGTCTGGAGGTTGTAAGCCAAATCGTGGACGTTAAAGCCACTATCGCAACTCGCATAATCAGCGACTCCAATTTTGTTGGCCAGATTGACCGCGCCCGGCAGATTCGGACATGGTACCGGGACGAATACTGCAGGACCGGTAACAGGTGTTAAAGGCAAGGTGGCTCCATAGCCTGCGTTGCCACTGGTGCCACCATAGGTAGCCACTGCTGCCACATCGGTATCGATGCCGGGACCAGTCACATGTAGCGCCTGACGTGAGACACCCAGGCCCTCACTGACCCGGAATCCATCATCACTGCTCACACCCATCTGGTAGAAGCCGGCCGTCGGGAATACCACGTAAGACTGGAACCCAGCAGCATAGTAATTTTCCGAGCCGGTCGTACCGGGAAGTCCTGGCAGCGTATAATTATAGGTAAAGTCGCCCGGAGACGTGATCACGTTGAAGTCAATTGCGTTGGTCCAATACCAGAGGTTGTTCGTAACAGCTGGAATGGCACTGAAGCCGCCACCCACGGTGTCGGCCACGTTGACACCATACCAAGGGAAATAAAGACCGGCCAGCACGCCTTCGCTGCTATCCAACTGATTGGCAATCGAGTCTCCTGAATCACCAACGGTGGCGGGATCCAATTGTGTCACTTTCAGCACAAATCCAGGTTGGGTCAGGTCGGCTGAGCCAACTGAAGAACTCAAAGCCGCATCGAGGGTCACGTAGGGTGCCACCACAAACGACCAGGCGTTGCTTGCTGTCAGCGCCCCGCTGTCGCTCCAAACCAAACTTGCGGTGTTGCTGCCCGGAGCCATGAGGTGACTCGGGTCCAGCACGAGCGATACCGTCGTGGTGTTGCCGGATTTGCTCACAGTTGGAGAAACCAGCGAGCCATTGATCCGCAGTTTAATGGAGGAAGAATTGACCTGGGTACCGCCATCGATCAGTTGCAGCTTGATAATATCAGCCCGGACGCCCGTGGCGCCTGGATAAGGAATGACTTGGGAGACATGAGGTGGCAGAGCCGGTCCGGCATAGAACGCGGTGACTCCAGTGGTATTGGTCGGGCTCGGATCGTTGATCAGAACTTTGGTCCCATCGGGTTGGACGGTGAACCACTCGAGGTTCGCGCCATTGCCAGCTTCGCCGTTGCCATTGTACCACATCAACCGGAATGGATAAGTCCCGGCGGTTGGCACCACAAAGGTGAAAATCGTATCGGACGAACCGCGGCCGCCATCAAACTGGCCGAGGTTCAAGGCGAGACGATCCTGGGGATTATGCCCTTCAGTAACGGCAAACCCGTCATCACTATTGACACCCATCTGATAAACACCCGCAGTCTGAAACCGCACAAAGGCCAAAGCCTCCAAGGCCGAATCGCCTGTCAATCCGTTTGCGCCTGGGATTCCAGGGAACGACTGGTCAGGATAGGAGTCGGATGTTTGGAAGTCACCCGCATCACCGCTTCCTCCCTGGTTGATGCCGCCGATATTGAAATTGATCAGCCCGGTGAAGTCGATATAACCGTTGTCGGTGGCCGCACTCAAGTCCGCATTGTTGGTCCCGTGCAAACCTGCGAGTTGCTCGTTGGCCCAATAAACGTGGTTGGGTTCAATACCCGATTCCCACGGTAGAATCCTGAAGCCAGGCGCACTGGTATTCACACCAGTAACAACATCCGAGGCTGGCACTGTGTTATAAACTGGGACAACAAAACTGCGTGTCCCGCCGAGTGTTGCGCCCGTGGTGTCTTTAAAAGAAACCGCCAGCTG